>CAZPYZ010000540.1:0-3333 GCA_964590215.1 uncultured Dehalococcoidia bacterium
GGTCGGAGACATCGAAGCGATCAGACTGGCTTTCCCCTTGACCGGGGGTCCGCCGCTGGCCCTCTTTGCCCTGGCTTGCGTACATCGGTTGAACGGCGCCGCCGCGGTCCTCCTCGGCGAACCCGAAAAGGCCCGCGATTACTACCAGCAGGCTATCGACTTCTGCCAAAGGGTCCGCTTCCGCCCTGAGATCGCTCTCACCCGCCTGCTGCTAGCCGAACTGCTGCTTGAGCATTATCCCGACGAGCGGGCCGAAGCCCTCGCCCACCTGGACTTCGCCATCGCCGAGTTCCGGGAGATGAAGATGCAGCCGTCCCTGGAGCGGGCCCTCAAGCACAAGGGATTGTTGACAGCATGACGCCGTTAACGGAGGACCGCTTCTGGCAGTTACATCGCGAGGCTGACTCGGATGGCGCGGTTGAGCTGCTCGACGCGCGCCGCGGGCAACGCACCGATCCGGTCCCCCAGCCGGACTTTCTCCACCGAGTGGATCTGGTCCAGGGCAACCTTGCCTGTCTCCCGCACACCTGCCTCGCCCGCTGGAACCAGCACCTCGAAGGGAAATACTCGGCGGGTCCCTTGCGAGGTCATCGGCGCAATGATGACCCTGGCCGACAACTCATTGCCCACGTTGTTCGAGATGATCACGGCGGGCCGCGTCTTGCTCATCTCCGTTCCGATGGTCGGGTCGAGGCGGACCCAGTAGACCTCACCTCGCAGCGGGAAGCTCATTCGGGCCAACCTTCGCCATCGATTGTCTCCCAATCGGCGTTCAGTCTCGCGCGGTCCTTGCGGACCGCCCGGTACCCCTCACGCAGCTCGGCCTCAAGACGCTGCTGCTCAAGGGCCTCAACCTTTCCTTCCAGGACTTCGTTGATGAAGCGGCTGAGCCCTCGGGGAGGCACGAACCGGCGGACGCGCTCCACCAGCGCGTCATCAAGCTGGATGGTGGTCCTCATACGGTCCTCGCTTTGGGCGATAGCATTGAACGCCATCAAGTTTAGCATCATTTATTGGCATGCTTTCAGGGCCTTCTTGGAGCCAGCGCTCAAGCACAGTCCTGTTGATGGGGTGACCATCCTGTCGCCACATGGGTGATCCTCACGGGTGCGACCTTAACCCGGCTAGCCCGGGCCGGGAAAGGAGGCGAGATGAGCGAGCAGGAAAACACCAGAGTCGTGCGGGAGATGTACGCCGCCTTTGGCCGCGGTGACCCATCTGTCTTCCTGGGTGCCCTGGCAGACGACGTTGAGTGGTCCTGCTACGGCCCGCCCAGGGACCCTCTCTACCTGCCCAGGCGCGGGCGGGAACAGGTGCAGCAGTTCTTTGGGCTACTGGGGGAGGCCGTCGAGATCCAACGGTTCGAGCCGCAGGAATACATCGCCCAGGGCGACGACGTCGTGGTGCTGGGGTATGAGAGCGGCCTCGTCAAGCCCTCACAGCGCCCGTATGAGCAATATTGGGCCTGCGTCTTCACCTTTGGCGGAGAAAAGGTGACGAGGTTCCGGGGCTATTGGGATTCGGCGTCGATGGCCTCTGCTTAGCTGGGAGTTCGCGCTGGCCTTTCCCGGTGCGTCACAGAGATCAGCCGGGTCTTGAAGCCAATAGTGCCGCCGAGCAGGGGTTCCGCGGCGGCCGCTCAGTGGGCGAGGAGGTGGCAAGTGTTTTCCTGTGTGCACGTGGACAGGATTCAGCCCGGGAAGATGGCAGAGGCGTTGGAAGCACGGGGTGTGTGCGCTATCAATGGTTCCTGCGCGACGAGGGGACCCTCTTCGATATCTAGGAGCTCTATGCGGACTCCGACGCCGTCCTGGCCCACTTCAAGGGCAGCGCCATAGCCGAGCTATTGCCAAAGCTCACCGAGCTCGCGCAAGTGAGCCGCTTTGAGGTGCACGGCGACCCATCTCCAGAAGCGGCGGCCCCGCTCAGTGGCTTTGGCGCCGCCATCCTACGGCCCTTTGCCGGCTTCGTCCGGTAGAGCGGACGCTCAAGAGGCCTGCGAGCGCCCGTACGACTGCTCACGCCCCGTCACATACTGCCCAGGACTTAGGACCCCGTCCCAGGACCAAGGATAAGGGTGCGCGGCCGCGGGAGATTAATCGCTGGTTCGCCCCGCCATCGCGACGACTTCCGCCGCCCGCGGGAGATCGAGACCGAACAGTTCGATGGCGTTGTCACGGCAGATCTGGCGCGCCACCCGCGGGTCGATGCCGCGGAAGTTGGCGTCCATGGTCTGCTGGGAGTAGGGCCAGGTGGTGACCCCGTGGGGAAAATCGCTGGCCCAGAGGTAGTTGTGTTCCCCGTAGATCTCCGTGGTCAGCATGCCGGCCCGGTCATCCTGAAAGGTGAAGAACACATTCCGGTCGAGGTAGTCCGTCGGCCGTAGCTTGTGGAGGTTCTTCTCCCGGTCGTAGGACGACGAGCGGTCGAACTGGTAATTGGCCAGCTGATACATGTGGCCGACCCAGCCCACGTCGAACTCGGCCAGCACCACTTTCAGGTTGGTGTAGCGGTCGGAGACCCCCGAGAAGATGAGGTTGCTCATGAACGCCTGGCCCACCCCCTGGCCTCTGGCCTGCCCGATGTTGGCGGTCCGGGGATCGTGGTCCCGCGGTCCTTCGAAGTGCGTCCTCTGCACGCCCTGCATCGACGTGGTGTGGATGGTCAGCACCAGGCTCGTCTCCGCGGCCGCCCGCCACATCGGCTCGTAGACGGGGTCGTAGTAGCCGCCGTCCTTGATCCCCGACGGGATCTGGGCGACCTTGAACCCAAGCCGCCGGTACTCGTGGATGTCCGCGACGGTCTGCTCCATGTCGAGAATGGTCAGCAGGGGCACACCGGCAAGCCGTTTGGGGTCATTGCTGCAGAACTCGTGCAGCCAGAGGTTGTAAGAGCGCAGGATGGACCGCTGGAACGGGGCGTCAGTGAGGCCGTAGAAGAAGCGCGCGGGACTGGCGTAGAGGATCTCCGCCTCCACCCCGTCCCTCTCCTGAGCCTTGAGGCGAGCGGCTGGGTCCCACCCCTCCGGGTAATCCTCGAACCGGAACTCCTCGTTAAAGTTCGCCGCCCTGAGAAACTTTTCCGCGTCGATGTTGGAGACCCCCTGGTCCTTGTCGATGACCAGGCCGATGAAGAAGTGAGAGACCCCCATGGGCGCCAGGCCTTCCGTGACGAGCCAGGTCCCCTTCGGGACCCCCGGCGGGTTTTGCACTACCTTGGGGGCGCGGTCGCCGTACTCCCTCTGGACCCGTTCCCACGCGGCCGCGGGCTCGACCAGGTGGCTGTCGGCGGAGATGAGCTTGAAATCCATGACTGCCTCCAGGAGAATTTCCC
>CAZPYZ010000541.1:0-3311 GCA_964590215.1 uncultured Dehalococcoidia bacterium
TCGGCGAGGGCGGCAAGAAACGAGTCTACCTCGCCCACGACACCCGCCTGGACCGCGACGTCGCCTTCGCCCTCATCAAGACGGAAGGGCTGGACCAGGAGGGACTGGACCGCATCACCCGGGAGGCCCAGGCGATGGGCAAGCTGGGCGACCACCCGCACATCGTCCCGGTCTTCGATATCGGGGACGAGGGAGGCCAGCGATACATTGTCAGCCAGTTCATGCCCGGTGGTGACGTCGAGGGGCTGTTGGCCCAAGCGCCGGACCACAAACTTCCTTTGGAGGAGGCGCTGCGCATCACGCAGCAGGTCTGCCGAGCCCTGGAGCACGCCCACGCTCACGGGATCGTCCACCGCGACCTCAAGCCCGGCAACGTCTGGCTCACGGCCGACGGCACGGCCAAGATCGGCGACTTCGGCCTCGCCGTGGCCCTCGACCGCTCCCGGCTGACCCAGGCAGGCATGATGGTCGGCACCGTGGCCTATATGCCTCCGGAGCAGGCCATGGGCGGTGACGTCACGTTCCGGTCCGACCTCTACTCCCTGGGGGCGATGCTCTACGAGCTGGTGTGCGGGCGGCCTCCCTTCGTGGGGGAGGAGTCCGTCGCCGTCATCACCCAGCACCTGAACACGCCGCCGGTGGCGCCCACCTGGCACCGCTCCGACTGCCCGCCCGGGCTCGAGGCCCTCATCATGCGCCTGTTGGAAAAAGACCCGGACAAGCGACCCGCGTCTGCGGCCGGGGTGCGGAGGAGTCTCGAGTCTCTCGTCTCGGGTCTCGAGTCACCTCCCCCCGACGCGTCGGGCGGGCCGGAACCAGAGACCAAAGACCAGAGACCAGAGACTAACCCGTTATATCGCCGCACCTTCGTTGGTCGTGAAGCCGAGCTGCGCCAGCTCCAGGCCGCCTTCGACGGTGCGGTCTCGGGCCAGGGTGGGCTGGTGATGGTGGTCGGCGAACCCGGCATCGGGAAGACGGCGCTGTGCGAGCAGCTGGCGACGTATACAACCATCCGGGGCGGCAAGGCGCTGGTGGGGCATTGTTACGAAGAGGGCTCGCTCACCCTTCCATACCTTCCTTTCGTCGAGGCCCTTCGGAGCTATGTGCTTGCCCGAGAGCCGGATGCCTTGAAGCAAGAGCTGGGTTCAGGCGCGACCGATGTCGCCCGCATCGTTTCGGAGATCCGGGAGAAGGTCCCCGTGGAGCCACGGGAGGCGGGCGACCCCGAGGACGACCGCTGGCGGCTCTATCAGGCCGTTACCGGCTTCCTCCGCAATGCCTCCTTAGTGCAGCCCCTTGTCATAGTGTTGGAAGACCTGCACTGGGCAGACCGGGGCACCCTTGACTATCTCGTGCATCTCAGCCGGAACCTGGCCGGAGTCCGGTTGCTAATAGTCGGGACCTATCGTGACGTGGAGGTGGATCGCAGCCATCCGCTCTCCGCCACCCTCGCGGAGCTCAGACGCGGCAGCAACTACGCCCGTATTCCCCTGCGCGGCCTCACGCCCGACGAAGTTCATCGCATGCTTAACAGCCTTACCGGCCAGGACGTCCGTTGGAGCCTGGCGGAGGCGGTGCACCGGCAGACAGAGGGGAACCCTCTCTTCATTCAGGAGGTCCTGCGTTACATGGTCGAAGAGGGCCTTATCAGCCGCCAGGGCGGGCGCTGGCGCCGTGCGGGGGAAGATGCCCCAGAGATGCGCATCCCCGAAGGACTGCGAGACGTCATAGGAAAGCGCCTCTCCCGCCTGAGCCCGGAGTGTAACCGTCTGCTCTCAGTCGCTGCCGTCATGGGTAGAGACTTCCGGGTGGACGTACTGCGGGTGGTCGCCTCCCTCCCGGAGGACGAGCTAACGGCGCTCTTGGAAGAGGCTGCTTCGGCGGCGGTTATCGAGTCTCGGGGCGGGCCAGGGATGGGATTGGCCTTCCGGTTCGCGCACGCCTTCTTCCGTCAGACCCTTTACGAAGAGATCTTCGCCATGCGCCGGGTCCGGCTGCACCAGCAAGTAGGGCGGGCGCTGGAGTCCGTCTACGGGCGGCGCGCCGAGGAGCACGCGGCGGAACTGGCGGAGCACTTCAGCCAGTCCACCGAACGGGAGGACGCCGAGAAGGCCCTGGCCTACAGTGAGACGGCAGCGCGGCGGGCCACCGCGGTCTACGCCTACGGTGAAGCCGTTCGGCACCTGGAGCGGGCCCTGCAGGTACAGGAGCTGCTGGACCCCGAGGATAGCCGAAAGCGGTGCTTGCTGCTGCTATCGCTAGCAGAGGTCCTGGGTCCGGCTGGCGAGCCCCAGCGGGCAGTTGAGGAGGTCACGGAGGAAGCCTTCCACCTAACAGAGGCTCTGGCCGACGCGGCGCTGGCTTCCCGCGCGTGCGACGTCGCCTTCGATGGCCTGACCCGCCTTGGGGGCGCGAGTGCCAGGAGGAGCCCGGCGGGGCGCCGTTGGGCAGAGCGGGGCGACCGCCACGCACCTCCGGACACCACGGCCAGGGTTCGCGCCGACCTCTCGTTGGGGGACGCGGTCGCGGGAGAGGGCCGGTTTGCTGACCGTTCGGACTACTACCGGAAGGCCCTTGAGGGCGCCCGCCGTCTGGGCGATCCTCGTCTGCTGTTTCTGTGCGGCGTCCGCCTGCTCGGGAATCTGGACCTGGGCTACTGGGAGCCAACCTTGGCCCTGGCCCGCGAGCTCGCTGTGCTGCCGCGTGAAGGGGTCAGTCTGCTAACCTTGTCCCAGGTTCAGGACAATTGCGCCGCGATCCTCCTAGCCGATGGGGACCGAACCCGAGCGGAGAGCCTTTGGCGGGAATCTGACGAGATGGCCTCCCATACACCGGACCCCTACTTGACCCTGCGTTCGAACACACACGAGATACGGATGGCGACCCTGGATGGACGCCTGGAGGGCGCTTTGGACGCGGCCGCCAGGCTCACCATCCTGTCAGAGGAATCGGGCAGCCCGCATTATGGCCTGTTGCACGACACCATCCTGGGGATGAGGGCCCGTCTCTACCTGGGCCGCTTCCAGGAAGCGTTAGATGGTCTGCTCCGTATGCAGGGGGCGCGAGGCCGGGGTAACCCAGACCGTCGCGCGTTGTGCCTTGCCTACCTCGGGCAGGACGCGGAGGCAAGGGAGTTCCTGGACGGTTGTGCAACGCGCTGGCGGACCCAGCCACCCGGACCGGAGACCGGCTTGTCGGAAGCCCTGTGTCTCGTGGAGTCCGCCGTGCTACTGCGCCATCGCGACGCCCTGGCCCTGTTCACTCCCTTCCTCGCCCCACTGGCTCACTTGATCAGTACCAAGGATCTTGAC
>CAZPYZ010000542.1:0-3308 GCA_964590215.1 uncultured Dehalococcoidia bacterium
TACTCCTGGCCGGCTTGGATGGTCACCGTCAGTATCTTCGGTGCCTCCTTCCCCAGTAACCACTTCTGTAAGTATAGGGTCCCGACCGCCGGAGGCTTGCCATCGGTCTCTTCCTGGTAGCGAATGGTGTTCCTGGTTTCTTTCTCCAGGGTGAAGGTTAGGGTTTGGGGTTCCATAGCGTGTCCCTCCATATTCAGGATGCTAGGACAATCTTTGTATCAACCCCGTCTTGTAACTGGGCACCAACAAACACGTGCCGATTCGACCTAGGGCATTCATGCCCTTGTCAAAATCCTCGGTCAATTTGCGTATCTGCAAATCCTCTGCGTCTGTTCTTGCCCCAAGGCTTACCTTTTAGCCAGCAGCATAACCTCTTGCGCAGCGCAGCAACCAAACACTCAGGCGGCCAACTCCATGCCCAGCGCCTCGGCTTGTTCAAGCACCGTCAGCGTGGCCTTCTCCTGCTTGTCCGGCGGGTAGCCGTGCCGCCGCAACACCCGCCTGACCACTGTCCTGAGCTTGGCCCGCGAGCTTTCCCGTTGCGTCCAATCGATGGTCACGTTGCGCCGGACCGCATCGACTAGCTCGCGGGCAATGCCGCGTAGGGTTTCATCCCCCAGGACCTTGACGGCGCTGTCGTTGGTCTCCAGGGCGTCATAGAAGGCTACCTCTGCGTCAGTCAGGCCAAGCTCCTCTCCCCTTTGCTCCGCACGCCGTATCTCCTTCGCCAGCTCGATAAGCTCGGCAATGACCTGGGCGGTCTCCACCGAACGGTTGTGATAGCCGCGCAGCGCCCTCTCCAGCATCTCCGCAAAGGACCTGGCTTGAACCACGTTCTTCCTGGACCTCACCTTGATCTCGCCGTCCAGGAGCTTGCGCAGCAACTCCACGGCCAGATTGCGGTGTGGCAGGTCGCGCACTTCCGCCAGGAACTCATCGGAGAGGATGGAGATGTTCGGGTTCCGGAGGCCAGCGGCGGAGAAGATGTCCACGATCCCCTCCGGCGCGATGGCTCGCGAGACGATCTGCCGCACGGCCAGGTCCAGCTCGGCTTCCATCCTTGCCGCGCCAGGCGATGGCTTGGCTATCACGGCACGGACCGCCTGGAAGAAACCCACCTCGTCGCGGATGCGTAGAGCCTCCTCATGGGGCACCGCCAGGGCAAACGCCTTCGAGAGCTCCGTAACCGCATTGAGGAACCGGTCCTTTCCGTCTCGCTGGCTCAGAATGTGCTCCTGGGCCGCGGGGAGCAGAGCGAGCCGCTGGGCGGGGGTCCCGGTCAGGTGAGCGCGGTAGTTGAACCCGTGGAACATCGCCGCGACGATCTCGTATTTCTCCAGCATGACCGCCACCGCTTCATCCTGGTCGATGGCCGTTTGTCCTGAGCCGCCGCTTTCCGTGTAGGCAGCCAGGGCTTTTTTCAGCTCATCGCCGATGCCGAGGTAGTCCACGACCAGGCCGCCGGGCTTGTCCCGGAAGACCCGGTTGACCCGGGCGATGGCCTGCATCAGCCCGTGGCCCCTCATGGGCTTGTCCAGGTACATGGTGTGGAGGGACGGGCAGTCAAAGCCGGTCAGCCACATATCGCGCACGATAACAACCTTGAAAGGTTCTTTCGCGTCACGGAACCGGTCGGCCAGCGCCTGGCGACGCGGCTTGCTGCGAATGTGCTGCTGCCAATCGGAAGGGTCCCCAGGGGAACCCGTCATCACAACCTTGACCGCGCCCCGCTGGTCATCCGGGTCATGCCACTGGGGGCGGAGGGCGATGATGGCATTGTACAGGGCAACGCAGATACGGCGGCTCATGCAGACCACCATAGCCTTGCCGTCCATGGCCTCCAGGCGACCCTCGAAATGCTCCACCAGGTTCTGGGCCACCAGGGCAAGGCGTTTCTCCGTCCCCACCAGGGCCTCGAGCTGTGCCCACTTGCGCTTGAGCTGCTCCTTCCTGGCCTCCTCCTCGCCCTCGGTGACATCCTCCAGCTCCGGGTCTATCCTGGGCCGCTCCTTCTCGTCCAGGTGGAGCTTGGCCATCCGTGCCTCGTAGTAGATGGGGACGGTGGCCTTGTCCTCCACAGCCCGCTGGATGTCGTAGATGCTGATGTAGTCCCCGAAGACTGCGCGGGTGTTGCGGTCGGTGAGCTCCACAGGCGTGCCGGTAAAGCCGATGAACGAGGCGTTGGGAAGGGCGTCGCGGATGTGCCGGGCGAAGCCGTCGATGAAGTCGTACTGGCTCCGGTGGGCTTCGTCGGCGATGATGATGATATTCCGCCGATCGGACAGCAGGGGGTATTGATCGCCCCCGTTCTCGGGGAAGAACTTCTGGATGGTGGTGAAGACCACGCCGCCTGAGGCGACTCTGAGGAGCTGCCGTAGATGGGCGCGGTCGTTCGCCTGGACTGGCGCCTGACGCAGCAACTCATGGCACCCCGCGAACGTGTCGAACAACTGCCCGTCCAGGTCGTTCCGGTCGGTCAGCACCACCACCGTGGGGTTTTCCATGGCCGGGTGCAGTACCACCTTGCCTGTGTAGAACACCATGGTGAGGCTCTTGCCTGAGCCTTGGGTGTGCCAGACTACTCCGCAGCGCCGGTCTCCGCCGGCGGCCGCGGCCTTGATAGTCGCGCCGACGGCAAGATTGACCGCATGGAACTGGTGATAGCCCGCCAGCTTCTTGGCCACCCCGCTGCGTTCCTCCTCGAACACGATGAAGTGGCGCACCAGATCGAGGAACCTCCGCCGGTCAAAGACACCCTGGAGCAGGACCTGGAGCTGGGGCATCGCTGGCGGCGCCAGGGCTTCCCCCTCGATGGTGCGCCAGGGCATGAACCGCTCGTCGCTTGCCGTGAGGGAGCCCAGCCGCGCCTCCAGCCCGTCCGATATGACCAGGACCTCATTGAAGGTGAACAGCGAGGGGATGTCGTTCTTGTAGGTCTGGAGCTGGTTGAAGGCCGTCCAGATGGTGGCGTTCTCGTCGGTGGGGTTCTTCAGCTCGATGACCGCCAGGGGAAGGCCGTTGACGAACAGCACCACATCGGGACGGCGGTTGGCCTGTCCCTCCATCACGGTGAACTGGTTGACCGCCAGCCAGTCGTTGTCCAGCGGCTCCCCGAAGTCCACCAGGCGCACCCGGTCCCCGACAATGCGCCCATCGGCGGCCTGGTGCTCGATCTCCACGCCATCCACCAGCATCCGGTGGAAGGACCGGTTGTTGAGGACCAGCGAGGGCGACGAAGTCCGCAACACCTTGCGGAGCGCCTCCTCCTGGGCGTCGGGGGGAACGTGCGGGTTCAGCCGGGCAATGGC
>CAZPYZ010000543.1:0-3307 GCA_964590215.1 uncultured Dehalococcoidia bacterium
CCTCGGCGTCCTGATCCTCGCGGTGATCCTCTATTTCGCCGTCAAGGAAGCCACCGCTCCCATCCCCGGAGAGGCCATGGCCGGCGAAGGGGCCGGCCACGTGGAGGTGGGCACCCCCATCTCCTACAACGACTACCCTCCTTCGTCGGGCAACCACTACCCAACCTGGGCCCGTTGGGGGTACAGCGACAGCGAAATCCAGCCGGGGTTCTGGGTCCATAACCTGGAGCACGGCGGTGTCGTCATCCTCTACAAGTGCCCGGCCAACTGCGACCAGCTCAAACGGCAACTGCGGGACCTCGCCGCCTCGCTGCCCAAAGCGAGAGCAACCCCCGGACCAAAGGTCGTAATCGCCCCCGACGACCGCATCGACACCACCATCGTCGCCCTGGCCTGGACCCGGCGTTTAAAGCTCGACGCCTTCGACGAAGGCCAGTTGAGGCGCTTCTACCAGTTCATGGTTGAGGCCCCGACCGCCCCCGAGCCCAACGCCAGTTGATCCCCAGAGAGATGGAGCACAGGCACTCCTGCCTGTGCCTCTCCAGCCTGGCATGTGGCGCAGGCGCTCTCGCCTGCGGGTCCACACAACCCACCTGGGAGCGCAGGCATCTTGCCTGCCCCTCGTCCCCACGCCGGCAGCCTGGAAGGCTGCGCTCCCAGGACTTCTACGCTTTCCGCACCGTCAATTTGACGACATGCCCATCGACCCGGTGCTCCTCGCTGTACCCGTCCGCCTCGCCTCGGGCCAGGGTCCGGGAAAGCGTCTCTTGCCGCACATACTCCCCATGCTGCACGAAGACCCGGCTCACCTCATCATCACCGTCATAGAAGGTCTCGATCTTGTCCGCGATGTCAAAGCCCGCGTTGCGGCGCATCGTCTGGAGCCGGTGGACCAGCTCCCGCGCCAGCCCCGCCGCCGCCAGCTCCAGCGTGACCTCGGTGTCCAGCGCCACCAGGTAGCCCCCTTCGTACGCCACCGCCCAACCCGGCTTTGGCTGGTACTCCACGGTCAGGGCTGCGCGTGGCACCTGCCACCGTGCTACGGGGACCTGATCGCCCGCGCCTTCCAACGACGCCGGGCTCAGCGCCGTCACCGCCTCCAGCACCTCGGGCAGGTCCCGGCCGAACCCTTGACCGTAGGTCTTCGTGTTGAACGCCACTTTCGCATCTGCCACGGACGTCGCGTCCTCGAGGACATCGACCCTCTGGACGTTTAACTCTTCTTCGATCTGATCCGCGAGCCGCCTCACCGCTTCCTGCTCCTCGGAGCTGCGGGTCTTCACCAGCACCCTCTTCAGCGGTTGCCGCACCTTCACCCCGGCCTTGCTTCGGGCCCCCCGTCCCAGGCTTGCGATCCGCATCGCCAGTCGCGTCTCCCGAGACAGCGCCTCGTCGATGGCGTCGATCTCCGCGTCCGGGTAGCTCGCCAGGTGCACGCTCTCCGGTGCGCCTTCTTCCACGGACCGCACCAGGTTCTGGTACATCGCCTCCGCCAGGAAGGGTGTGAACGGCGCAAGGAGCTTCGCCACCGTCACCAAACAGGTGTACAGGGTGTCATACGCCGCCCGCTTGTCCTCGTCGTTTTCGCTCTTCCAAAAGCGCCGCCGGCTCCGTCGCACGTACCAGTTCGACAGGTCCTCCACGAACTCCTGCACCCCTCGCGCCGCATCGGTGGGGTTGTACCCCTCCAGTGCCGTCGTCACCTCCTCCACCAGCTTGTTCAGCTCCGACAGTACCCAGTGGTCCAGCTCCGTTCTTCCCGTTGCGCGTGGAGCAGCCGCCCCCGTCTGCTGGGGAGACGTATTACCTGAGGCAGCCTCGCCTGGGAGCGCAGGCATCCTGCCTGCCCCAACATGTGGCGCAGGCGCCCCCGCCTGCCATGGGGAGGGGACGTACCCATCGATATTCGCGTAGGTCACGAAGAAGCTGTAGGTGTTCCAAAGCGTCAGCAGGAACTTCCGCAGGCTCTCGCCCACCAGGTCCACAGAGAAGCGGCGCGGGTTGCCCGCCGGCGACGCGGTGTACAGGTACCACCGCAGCGCGTCCGCCCCGTGCTGGTCCAGCACCGTCCAAGGGTCAACCACGTTCCCCTTGGACTTGCTCATCTTCTCGCCTTTGCTGTCGAGGACCAGCCCCAGGCAGATCACGTTGCGATAGCAGATGGGTTGGGGCACCAGATCCGGACGGGCAGCGTTCAGCAGCGTCGCCAGCGCGTGCAAGGTGTAGAACCAGCCCCGGGTCTGGTCCACCGCCTCGCAGATGTAGTCGGCCGGGAACCACTGCTTGAAAGTCTCCTCGTTCTCGAAGGGGTAGTGCCATTGCGCGTAGGGCATAGCGCCCGAGTCGAACCAGGCGTCGAGGACCTCCGGAATCCGGCGCATGGTCCCCTGGCAGTGCTGGCAGGTGAAGGTAACGGCATCGACGTAGGGCCGGTGCAGATCCAGGTCCTGTAACCCGTTATGGAGCACAGGCACTCCTGCCTGTGCCGCCCCTGGTTTGCCCGCAAGCTCTGCCACGCTCCCAACACACTCATGCTCACCGCAGCCCTCGCATCGCCAGATAGGCAGCGGCGTCCCCCAGTATCGTTCCCGGCTGATGGCCCAGTCCACGTTGTTCTCCAGCCAGTTGCCGTAACGCCCCTCCCGGACGTGCTCGGGGTACCAGTGCATCTGTGCGTTCCCGTCCACCAGCTTCTGCTTCAACGCCGTGGTCCGGAGGTACCACGACGCTTTGACGTAGTAGAGCAGAGGCGTCGAGCAGCGCCAGCAGAAGGGGTAGGTGTGGGTGATAGTTCCCGACCGGAACAACAGGCCCCGAGCCTCCAGGTCCAAAAGGATCAACGGATCGGCATCCTTCACGAACTTACCCGCGAAGGAATCGTGACTGAGCAGGATCTCCCCCTTGAGGTCCACGTGCTGGACGAAGAGCAGCCCCAGTTCCCGGCCGATCTCAAAGTCGTCCTCGCCGAAGGCCGGCGCGATGTGGACCACCCCGGTGCCGTCCTCCATGGAGACGAAGTCGCCTGCGATCACCCGATACCGTAACGGCTGACCGGCGGCGGGTTGATACGGGACCAGCTCGGTGGTGCCCGGCTGCAACCGCATGACCGGCGTTCCCCGCTCCAAGGGGTCGAACAGTGGCTCGTACTCCAGGCCCACCAGGGAAGCCCCCGGCACGCGCTCCTGCACCTGGTACCCCGCGCCCCGAAACACCTGCTCCAGCAGCGCCTCGGCCAGGATGAGCCGCTCCCCTGCGCACTCCGCCACCACATAGCTCGCCGCCGGGTCCACCGCCAGGGCCGTATTCC
>CAZPYZ010000544.1:0-2586 GCA_964590215.1 uncultured Dehalococcoidia bacterium
TTCATTCGCATGAGCATGGCCGCAGGCCGAGTGGTGCCTCAGCATGACAGTGGCCCAGTTTTCATCCGCTAGGGAATGGCCGAAGGCTCAGTGAGTCCTCAGAATGACAGAGGGGGTTCATACAGGCAAAGGCCGCGAAACCAGCTCAGAGATGCGGGCTACCAAATCCGACCTGTCGTAAGCGAGATAGAGTTGGTTGCGGGTCCACGCGCCATCACCCCGCAGCCACCGCTCATACAGCTCCTTGCGCGATCCTCCGCCGTCCCCAAGGAGGTCCCAGGCGATGCGGAACAGCCGGACCCTTTCCGCGGCCGTGAAAGCCTCTGCCCCAAAGTAACGTTCAACGTAGCTACCGAGGTCGGGGCTATTAAGGTCCGCTTCGCTCACCTGCTGGATCAACCCTGCGCCGGCGATCTCCCGAACCACATCGAGGATGCGTCGCGTGTATTGCTCGGCGAAAGCCGCCAGGGCCAGACCATCGCCCGGTGCCAGAAGCCCGCTCTCGGTGGGGGTTGCCTCGAACTCACTGCCCACGAGGGCCGATTTGAAGAGCTCCGGATAGATGATGATCTCCCCCAGCTTGTCCCGCATCCCCCGCTGGACATCGACACCGCTCACCTCGGCCATCATGGTAGCCACACCGACGATGGTCCAGAGGTAGTAGTAGGACCGGATGTTCGCGCTGTATAGAGACCAAGTCCGTACCCGATCCAGGCCCGCCCGAGCCAGGGGCGCGTTGTAACAGAGGAAGAGGCGGTCCCAGGGGACCAGAACGTCGTCGAAAAAGACAGTGGCGTCGGGCTCGTTGTAGCGATGAGCGAAGGCGTGGCTGGGGTCCTGGGCGTGCGCAGAGGGGGGATCGCCGCAAAGGATCTTGAGTCCCGCGGCGCTGACGGGGATCGCGAACCAGGCGACACCTGGGTTCCGTTCGGGCTCTGTTCGCGTCGTGGTTGAATAGACGAGCAGCTCGTGCGCGAGAGGGGCCATCGGAACAATCGGTAGGACACCCCGCACGACTATCCCGTTGGGGGTTTCCTGGGTGATCTGAAGCCCCTTGTCAGAGTCGGGGGTGTAGCCGGGATAGAGCTCGGAGCGTGCCACGAGGGGGTCGGCGATAGCGTGCGCGACGGCGAGGTTCTGCTCTGCGGCGTATCGGACGTAGTTCCTGGCATTCTCTCCGAATTGGGTGTCGTAGGTGTCGAGCTGGTACGAGAACTCATAGAGGCCGACCACAGCGCTGGCCATATAGTCGGGGGTGTTGATGAGCAGGCCCCAGGACTCCTCGGCCCAGGTCTCGGCGCTGGTGCGCCTTTTCTTGAGGTCGTCTGGGGTCCTGGGGAGGAGATACGGAGAGGGAAGCTCCAGGTCCCAGAGACGCCGCAGTTCGTTGAGGATGCCCTCGAAGGCGGGGTGTCTGGTGACGTCGATCCGCTGACCCCGGAGGTGCACCTCCCGGTTATCACGCAGACGCTGGACGTATTCTTGTCCGCCAGTAGCGGGGAGGCTCATCGAAGATCTCCCGGGGTGATGCCTGGAAACGTGGGAACCTGGGATCGCCCCCTAGTTTCCTGAGTTCCTACCTTCCCAGGTTCCTAGCGCTGTGTGAGTCTCACTCCTCACGCATCACGCATCACGCATCACGCCATCATCGCTCCAGCCAGCTCTCGGTAAAGTAGTCGCCGCTGCGGTTCCAGTTCGGCGCGAAGTTCTTCAGGTGTGGGTGCCAGAAGTGGTACTCGACGAGGGCATACCAGGCTGACCCGTAGGCCCGGTCGGCGATGAGACGACCGGCCTGGCGCACCAGCTCCCGCCGCTTGGTCGGATCCACCTCGGCCCGCTGCGCTTCCACCAGCCTGGTGAGCTCGGGATCGTTGACACCGTAGTAGTTGGACTTCGCCTTGGGGTGAAACTTGGTCATGGGAAAGTCGGCGTCCCACCGGGCGTCGGCCCCCGACATGACATTGATTGTGAAGCGGCCTTCCTTCCGGAGCGTGGAGTAGGCTGCGGGGTCGATCGGCTTCAGGACGATGTTAATGCCGCCTTTCTTGAGCTGGGCTTGCACCAACTGGTGCTCTGCGACAAGCTCTTCCCTCGCCGTGGAGGCATAGGTCATCTCTAGTTCAAGGCCGTTCGGGTAGCCCGCCTCGGCCACCAGCCGCCTAGCTCGCTCCGGGTCATAAGGGTGCATCTGGCGGATCTCGTCCTGGCTGAAGAAACCGGCCAGGACCCCAGGCGTGGTCCAGCCTCCTTTACCCTCCTGGAATACCCGTAGGGCCTCATCCCTATCCAGCGCGAGGTCTATGGCCTTCCGTACTCGCACGTCGTTCAGGGGGGCACGGTCCAAGCGCAGGAACACGTCCCGGGGGAAGGGCGCCTCCAGTTCGTACTTAACCGCACCGGGCGCCAGTCTTTCTACTTCTCTGGCGACCTTCACGCTCCCCACGTTGCCCAGCACGTCGACCTGCTTGGTCTGGAACGCGGCGTAGGCGGTGGCGTCCTCGGACAGCACCAGCCACTGGATCTGGTCGATGTAAGGCTTTCCCTGTTCCCAGTAAGTGGGGTTCTTCTTCCAGACCCAGCGCGTGC
>CAZPYZ010000544.1:2596-3305 GCA_964590215.1 uncultured Dehalococcoidia bacterium
CCCTTTTGTGAGGATGCGATGTCCAACTGATAGGGGCCGGTGCCGGCGATGGTGTTTTTCAGGTGGCCTTCGTTATCGTAAATCTCCCGAGGCACCACCGGGTTGTGGTCCGCCGCCGCGTAGCTGAGGAAGGGGACCGAGGGCTCGTTGAAACGCACTACCACGGTGGAGGGGTCGGGAGCCTCTACCCCGTCCATGGTGTCGAACAGCCACTCGTATTGGCCAAGGGGAAGGCCCTTGCCTTTAAACTGGCCGCTGCGGCTCCAGTACTCGAAGCTCCACTTGACGTCCCCGGCGGTCAGCTCACGGCCGTTCACCGGGGGCGCGTCAACAAACCGGACGCCCTTGCGCAGGTGGAAGGTGATACGGCGGGCGTCCGGCGACACATCCCAGCGCTCGGCCAGGTTCGGCACGACGACCGCCTCACTGTACTTGACCTCCGGGCCAGTCTTGAAGGCGAGGAGGCTGTTGTACGCATAGGCCATTGCGGCGCCGTTGCCGGTGGACTTGCCGGTGTAGCTGAGGTCCCAATCGTAGGGGTCGTTGGGCCAGCGGAGCTTGAGGGCGCCACCGTACTTGGGGCCATCACTGGCCTGGGTGTCGGAAGGCTGTGCTGGGGCACTGCAGGCGAGGGCCCCTAGTGCCAGTAGGCAGCAGGCAGTAAGCAGAAAGCAGGGTGGCCGGTGTTTCATCGTCGGAAGGACCTCCT
>CAZPYZ010000545.1:0-3286 GCA_964590215.1 uncultured Dehalococcoidia bacterium
CGTCCGCGCCGAGGTCGGCGAGGAGCTTGGTGCAGTAGGCGCCGACCTCGTCGGTGAGGTCAAGCACGCGGAGGTCGTTGAGCGGGCCTGGAGGCATCATTTGTCCAGCCAGACCTCCCACCAGGGCTGCGAGTGGCGGTTGATCGCGTACGGCCTGTAGTTCTTGACGTAGCCCTGCCATGCCTCCCATTGCAGCGGGTAGAAGAGGCTGCCGCCGTAGGCCTTCTCGGCGATCAGGGTCGCGGCCTGCCGGAAGATCTGGCGGCGCTTCTCCGGGTCGGTCTCGCTCCGCTGCTGGATCAGCAGTTTGTCCAACGCAGGGTCAGAGACACCGTGGACGTTGTAGGGGGAGGTGCTGTGGAAGCAGCTGTTGAGGGTGGTGTCGTGGTCGTCCAGGGAGCCCCCACAGGCCCAGGTAAGGAACTGCAAGGTGTAGTTGTTGGAGCGCCGGTTGGGCGCGTAGGTTGCCGCCGTGTGGGCCTCCAGGTTGGCCTTGATCCCCACCTGCCGCCATTGGGCCTGGAGCAGCTCGTGGATCGAGTGAGAGATGCTGCCTGGCTGCGGGCGGTACTGAAATTCGATCTCAACGCCGTTGGGGTAGCCGGCCTGGGCCAGCAGCCGCTTGGCCTCCGCGGGGTCGTACTTCAGGATGCGTTTGGCCTCCTCGTCAGTGAAGAGGCCGTTCATGGAACCAGCAAGGGCCCAGGGCTGCTTCTTGCCAAAGAGCGTCTGGCTGATCTGATCGCGGTCGATGGCCATAACCAGGGCCTTGCGCACCTCCACCTTGTCCAAGGGAGCCGAGCGGTTGTTCATGACCAGCCAGCCGCCGGCGGGGTACTCGTACTCGGCGACGACGGCATCGGGGACGGTGTTGCGGACCTCTTGCTGGCTCCGGAGATCAAGGTCGCCCCGGTCGAGCCAGTCTATTTGCCTGGACCGGAAGGCGGCGTGGGTGGTGGAGGTGTCAGGCAAGACGATCCAGCGCACCGCGTCCAGGTAGGGCTTGCCGGCATCCCAGTAGTCCGGGTTCTTCTTGAAGACCCAGCGGGTGCCCTTCTGGGAGGCAGCGGGGTCGAGCTGGAAGGGGCCGCTGCCGATGATACGGTCCTTGAAGTGCCCGTCCTCTTCGTAGACCTCCCGCGGGAAGATGGGGTTCCAGCGGGAGGCGGCGTAGATGGCGAAGGGGACGAAGGGCTCCCGGAGCCGGACGACCGCGGTGTACGGGTCGGGTACGTCCACCCGCTCCAGCCCGTCATACATAAAGGCCATGGTGCCCGGGGGCAGTTTCACGTCCTTGAACTGGCCGGTGCGGCTCTGGTACTCGAAGCTCCACTTCACATCCTGGGCCGTGATCTCCCGTCCGTTGACGGGAGGCAGGTTGGCGAACTTGACCCCCTTGCGCAGGTAGTAGGTGAAGGTCTTGCCGTCGGGAGCTACCTCCCAGCGTTCGGCGATCTCCGGCCGCATCACCTGCTCGTCGTACTTGACCTCGGGAGACCGGTCGAAACCGACGAGGCTGTTGTAGGCCAACCCCTGGCCGTGGTACATCGGCTGCGTCTTGCCGTTGTAGGTCAGGTCCCAGTCGAACGGGTCGTTGCCGACCGGCTGGTTCAGTTGCCCCCCGGAGCGCGGTTGGTCTGTCTCCGGAGCGGCCGGAGCCTCAGGCTGCGCGGCAGGCCCGCAGGCCAGCGCGAGCAAGGCTACGAGACCCACCACATACGCTGTACGGCGCATCATCAACCTCCTTGGGCAACTACAGTGCTTGGGTACGCCGGCCATCACAGCAAGAACGTGAGACGCGGGATAGCCTCCGCGTTATTCACAAGGAGCACCTTTTTCAAGGCCATCCGAAAGCTTCCGTTCTCAGGGCGTAATTTGTGGATAGTTCGACCGGCCCAGATGTTCTGAACGTGCTGGCGGAGCTCCACCAGCAAGAAGTTGGAGTTGACGACTATTTCGCTCTCGTTGCTCTCGTCTATCTGAACATTGGTGATGAGCCGGCGCATCCGTGATGGTGGGTCCTGCGCCCAGTGCACGCCGGTCTTCAGCTGTTGCAGACGGGACCCGATGCGGGCGCGGTTATCGTAGATGATCGAGGCGTCCCGGCTGGGATCGGGATCATCTTTGGCGAAGGGCACCCAGTAGATGGCGTCGTCCGTCCAAAGCGCTTCCCACTCGTCGTACCGGTTCTCGTCGGCCAGGTTGGCTTCGTGGTACAGGAACTCTTCGATCTGCTGCCGGTCCACACCCATTCCCTTCACCCTCGCTTGGCGTTCTGTCAGCCGGCGTGCTCCTATGGCTGGCTCATCACCCGCTTGTAGTGGTGATAGATGTGCCTGACGCCGAACTCGTTGTGATGGCCGCGCTCATCCACAAAGACAGTGCCGCCCTTGGCGAACCACTCCCGCTCATCCTGCTCGGCAGTGCCCTTGGTCATATCTATCCATTCCTGCCCCCGCTTTGCTACGAGGGACGCCTGGATCCGCTCCCACATCTCGACGTCATCCGAGATGATCATCCCTGCCGGGGTGTAGCTGCCCTCGAACCGCCGGAAGAGGCGGTCGTTGAACTCTGGGGGCGCGCCTTTTAGGAACGGGAAGTTGTACATGTTCATGGTCTCGCGGGGGCCAAGGGGCACGTGCAGGAGGAGGATAGCGCTGGGAAAGAACAGGTTCGGCCACAGCGGAGCATGCGGGGGGCCGTCCTGCAGGAGCCTCCGCGCCTTGTCGCGGCCGTGGCGCTCGATCATCATCTCCACGTAGCGCTTTTCGGCGGGCCGTGGACGGTCGATATCGACCCAGGCCCGCCCGGATGAATCATCCCCGGTGCCGCGCCCGGTGTCCCACATGTGGCCGTGATCCAGGTCATGGCCCTTCACCAGCTCGTATTCGCTGAACTCGCTGGCGGCGTTGGGTTCCCGCACGCCCTTCTCGACGAAGCCGGCGACCGTTTCGGCCCTGACATCGCTCCGGCGGCGGGGGATACTCCGGTGGGTGAACTGCCCATGGTCCGCGCCGGCGCCCCAGTGGTTGTCCATGGCTACCTTCCAGTTACAGCGGGCGCGGTCCTTGATCCAGGCGGAGCGGACCTCTATCTCCCCCTCAGGCGAGAGATCGCAGAGCTTGTCGATGATGCCTTCCATCGCGCCGCCGAGGAACTCCCGGAGATCGATGCCCTCGGGGCTCATGCTCCCGAAAACGAAGCCGCGGTAGCTGGCCACCCGCGGCACCGTCGTCAGGCTGGGGTGGTCGATTTTAAACGACATGGGGTAGGCCCGATCGAAGGG
>CAZPYZ010000546.1:0-3276 GCA_964590215.1 uncultured Dehalococcoidia bacterium
ACGATGAACAGATCAATGTCCGAGAGAGGGGTGGCCTCGCCGCGGTCGACACCCTCGGCGACCGCCTCAGCGCCGTCGCCCTCTTCGGCTCCGTCGCCCGCGGCGAGGCCACCCCTCTCTCGGACATTGATCTGTTCATCGTCCTCAAGGACGCCCCCCGGGGGATGTCCGCCCGGGCAGCAGTACTGGAGCCGGTCCGGCAGCGGTTGACGCCTCTCCTGGAGCCGCTGTTGGACCAGGACGTGTACACGCACTTTTCGGAGGTGATCCGGTCGGAGGACGAGCTGGAGTACCTGGACCCGCTCTATCTGGACATCGCAACCCAGGCGGCGATCTTGTTTGACCGGTCGGGTGCGCTGGACCGGGCGTTGGAGGGCCTGCGGGAGAAGATACGGCGCGGGGAGATCGTGGAGCGGTGGTTCGAGGGGGTCCGGTATTGGGACCTGGAACCCTGGCGAGAGCGGGAGGCCGAGCGGGCGCGGTGAGCACAGGCGAGGTCCCCAGGCTGCTATTGGCGCAGGCTGAGCTGATCATGGAGGAAGCCCGGTCGCTGGCGGACAAGGGCGCCTGGGCTCTGGTCGTACGGCGCTCGCAGGAGGTCGTGGAGCTAGCGCTGAAGGCCGCGTTGCGGTGGACGGGCCTGGAGGCGCCCCAGGTACATGATGTGGGGGGAATTCTCAGGCGGCACAGCACCCGGTTTCCCGCCAGCTTTGCGGCGCACACGCGCCGCCTCGCCCACATTTCGGACGCGCTGGCCACCAAGCGCGGCCCCAGTTTTTACGGCGACGAAGCGAGCGGCAAGGCGCCCCAGGACCTCTTCGATGAGCCGCAGGCCCGGGAGGCCCTGGCGCAGGCAGGTGAGGTCCTCGCCGCCTGCCGTCCCTTGTTCCCCGGTGCCCCATGACCACCACCCTCCTCATCTACGACATCCCCGACGACCGCCTGCGCGCCCGGGTCGCCGACGCCTGCCTCGATTACGGTCTCGCCCGCATCCAGTACAGTGCCTTCCGGGGTGAGCTCACCGCCAACCGACGCGGCGAGATCTTGCAGCGGCTCAAGCGCATCGTCGGGCAGCATCCCGCCCGCATCACCGCCTTCCCCATCTGTGAAAGGGACATCCGCCTCGTCACGGAGGTGATCACCGCCGGCTATGTCGTGGCGCGGTGAGGCCGGAAGACTGAGCCGTCGGGAGAACGGGGCCTGCTCCACCAGGCATCAGCGGCGACATCCAGTAGCAGTGCCTGTATGCTAGGCGCTAGGCCCGGAAAACATGGAAGTTCAGCTTCA
The DNA here is from genome assembly GCA_964590215.1 of uncultured Dehalococcoidia bacterium. Taxonomy (GTDB): domain Bacteria; phylum Chloroflexota; class Dehalococcoidia; order SHYD01; family SHYD01; genus CAZPYZ01. Next base: position 1,288 of record CAZPYZ010000546.1, read on the forward strand.
TCCAGAGGCGGTCAAGGAGTTCGAGAGACTGCCGGGACGGGAGCGCGAAGCGATGGCCAATGCCCGAGTGAAACTGGAAGCCCTCGGCGACCAGCTGGGTTTCCCTCACTCCAGCAGCGTGCGGGATGCCGAGCGGCTGCGAGAGCTGCGGCCCAGGACCGGTAGAAGTCCCTGGCGGGCCTTCTACCGCAGGATAGGCGAGGCCATGGTCATTGGCGCCATCGGGCCAGAAGCAACGGTAGACCCCAATGGCTTCCAGAGAACGGTCCGGGCGGCCCTGGAGAGGCTGGCTGCTTTGGAAGCGGAGAGAGGGCAGACATGAGCACGGAACTGGTTCCCTTCAAGGACCTGTGGGATAAACAGCTGCAGCAGGACCCCGAATTGCGGGAGCGATGGGAACGCACCGCGTTTGCGAGGGCGGTCGCCATAGCAGTCATCCGCCACCGGGCCGCGCATAATCTCAGCCAGGGGGAACTGGCCAAGCAACTGGGGATGCGCCTGGCCAGTGTAGTCCGGATCGAGGAAGGGGAACACAACCCCACTCTTGAAGTCTTGCAACGGCTTGCCAAGGGTCTTGGCCAGCGCTTCATCCTCTCGATAGAGCCCCCCGACCAGCACGAGGGTCTCGTGCTGCCGGCCCGGGCTCAAGTGCTCAGCGACTTCACCGCTTCCGACGGGGTTCGAGTGCTCGCCGCGACGGGGTAATCGGGTATCGTCCGTCACCGCACTGCTGGGGGGTGCCAGGAGAGTGAACAAGCTGGTCGCCGCGAGACCCCAAACGTCTTGGGGGGAACCGCCCTTGACCCTCACCGTCAGCGATGTCAAGCAGTACCCGTACTGCCCCCGCATCGTCTACTACTCCTACCTCATGCCCCTCCGCTCCCGCCCCACCACCTTCAAGATGGAGGACGGCAGGCTCGCCCATGAGCGCATCGAGGAGCTGGAGCAGCGCCGCAGCCTGCGTGCCTACGGGTTAACCGAGGGCGACCGCCGATTCGACGTCGCGTTGGCCTCTGAGCGCCTCGGGCTGCGCGGCCGCCTGGACATGGTCATCGAGTCCGCCGGCGAGGTCATCCCCGTCGACTTCAAGGACTCACGGGGCAGGCCCGGCCTCAACCACAAGTACCAGCTCACCGCCTACGCCCTGCTGGCGGAGGGCGTCTGGCGCCGCAGCGTGCGCCGTGGCTTCATCTACCTAATCCCGCAGCGCCGCGCCGAGGAGGTACGGATCACCTCCAACATGCGCGGCTGGGTGCACAAGGCCCTGCGGGAGATCCGGGCGTCCCTGGCGACGGAGGCGAAGCCGCCGCCCACCCGAGTGCGCGGGCGCTGCACGGACTGTGAGTTCCGGGCGCTGTGTCCGGAGGTATGGTAGCTTGGTCACCCTGCCGCTCATCACCACAACACCCCTCTTCCTCAGCGGTGCCGATCCCCGCGGCCAGCCCGAGCTCCGCCCGCCCGCTTTCCGTGGCGCCCTTCGCTACTGGCTGCGGGCTGCCCTGGGCGGGGCGATGGGGGCCGACCTGACCGCAGTCCGTACCGCCGAGGCAGCCGTCTTCGGCAGCACAGACGAGCGTACAGGCGGCGCCGGCGATATCCTGGTACGCATTGGCCGGAGTACAGGCGCTGCAGCACAATCCTTTGTGCGGCTTCGTGAGCCTGTCGGCCGGGATTACCTCTACTGGTCGATGGCAGAGAGCGGTAACCGGGAGCGCGGAAACTTCCAGCCCGCAAAGCAGTTCCTGCCCCCCGGCACCACCTTCAGCATCACGCTGGGCGCCCGACCCGGCGCCCGAAACCCGGCCCAGAGCCTCGTCCAGGCCCGCGCGGCCCTCTGGCTCCTGGTCCACCTCGGCGGCGTGGGCTCCCGCGCCCGGCGTACCGCTGGAAGCCTCAGCGCACAGATGGACGATGGCGGCGCGCCGCCCTCCTTCCTCCTCTCCGGTACGCGCGCCGAGCACCTGGTACCCCAGCTCGTCGCGGGCATCA
>CAZPYZ010000547.1:0-3265 GCA_964590215.1 uncultured Dehalococcoidia bacterium
CTGGTTCTCCACCGCGGGGTTCCACCAGCGGTCGAAGTGGAAGACGTGGTTGGCCCTGGTGAGATTGAGGCCGGTGCCGCCGGCCTTGAGCGAGAGGATGAAGAAATGCGGGGCTCTCCGGTCGCCCTGGAAGCGCGCGACCTGGCGGTCCCGCTCCCGGGCGGGCGTGCCGCCGTGCAAGAAGAGCGCCTCCCGTCCCAGCGCCTGTTCCAGATAGCCCTTGAGCAGCCGCCCCATCTGGGCATACTGCGTAAAGAGCAGTGCTCGGTCGCCCTCCGCCGCGACCTCCTCCAGCATCTCGGCCAGCCGCTCTAGCTTGCCGCTGCGGCCGGACAGGTTGCTGCCGTCCTTGAGGAAGAGGGCGGGGTGGTTACAGACCTGCTTGAGCTTGGTCAGCATAGCCAGCACCTGGCCCCGCCGGCCGATCCCCTCCGCTTCTTCTACCCGTCGCAAAGCGTCGCTCAGCACCGCCTGGTACAGTGTGGCCTGCTCCCTGGTGAGGGTACAAAAGACCTTCAGCTCCTGCTTCTCGGGAAGGTCGGCGATGACCGATGGATCCGTCTTGAGGCGGCGGAGCAAGAACGGGCCGACCAGGGCCGTGAGCCGCTGCGTGGCGTTGCCGTCCCGCAGGCGCTCGATGGGCCGGGCGAAGCTTTGGCGAAACTCCTCTGCCGTGCCGAGATAGCCGGGATTCAGGAAGTGAAAGATGCTCCAGAGGTCCGATAGGCGGTTTTCCACGGGGGTGCCGGTCAGGGCGACGCGCCAGCGGGCCTGCAGCCGCCGCGCCGCCTGGGCGGCCCTGGTACCGGGGTTCTTGATGTTTTGCGCCTCGTCCAGGATCACCGCATCCCAGCTCAGGCCGGCCAGCTCGGCTTCGTCCCGGTGAAGCAGGGCGTAGGTGCTGATGACCAGGTCATGACGCGCGGCCTCGGCGGCAAACCCTCTGCGGGTGCGGCCTGCACCGTGGTGCGTTAGCACCCGCAGCGAGGGCGCAAAGCGGTGTAGCTCGTGCTGCCAGTTGCCGGCCACGGAGGTGGGGCAGATGAGGAGCGCTGGACCCGTGTCGCCCGGGGCTCCCCCCCGCTGCAGCAGGACGGCGATGAGCTGCACCGTTTTTCCCAGGCCCATGTCGTCCGCCAGGCAGGCGCCCAGCCCGTAGCGGTACAGCGCCGCCAGCCACCCCACGCCATCCTTCTGATAGCCCCGCAGTTCGCCGGTAAAACCGGGAGGCTCCGAGACCGCCTGGCGGGGGCCGCCGCCTGCGATCTCCAGGAGCAGGTGCTCCATCGACCCTTCAGGCACGACCTCGCTGATGGGCACACCGGCCATATCAGCCGGCGCTACCGCCAGCCGCAGGGCAGCCTGCAAGGGCATCTGACCGCTGGTCTGGCCCTGGAAGAAGGCCAGCGCCTGCTCCAGGTGCTCGGGCCGGAGCTCGATCCAATGCCCTCGCACTTGCACCAGGGGCTCCTTCAAGCGGACCAGCGCCTCGAACTCGCTACGGGAAAGGGTCTGGTCGCCGAGAGCCAGCTCCCAATGGAAGTCGACCAGAGCGTTCAGGCCGAGGCCCGCCGGACCGCCCTCCGCAGCCGTGGCACTCTTCCGGCCGAGACGGACACGCAGGCCAAGCTTCGTCTCCAGAGCCGGGATGAGTACGCCGAACCCGCTGGCCTGGAGCAGCATGGCCCGTTCCTTCAGAAATTCATGGGCCTCCGCCGCGGTCAGCGCTGCCGCCTCGGGACGGGGACCGTGCAGGCTCGCCTCGATGGGAGGAAACAAGTGGGCCGCCTTGCCCAAGGCCGCCAGCAAGCGCTCTTGCGGCCGGTCAAAACGGCGGTCCAGGAAACGGGCCGTCTCCCCCCGTTGTCGCCAGACGTCCGTCGCGGGCACCACCAGGCTGGGGTCGTCAGTCGCCTGCAAGAGGTACTGGAGCGCCCAATCCCTGGCGTCGCCCTGGGGCGCAACCACGGGGCTCTGCTCGAGGGCGGCGGGTGCGGGCGCATCGAGACGGAAACAGACGCGAAAGGCGCCGGCAGCCTCGGTCTCTGCCGGCTCAGCCCAGGCGCGAAACTTCGCCAGGAAGGCTTCCAGGGCCTTGGGGTCTGCTCGCATGACGGGGTCCCCGGAGAGCGCTTCTAGCCATGCATCTCCCAGGGAAGGGGGCCCGGACCGCCGGTATGCCGGTTGCCGGCGTCTGGGTGGCTGCGCCCGTCGGGCCACGTCGTCGATGAGGGCGTCGAGGTAGCCATCCAGAAGCTCGTCGGGAGCGGAGAGTGAATCCGCCGCGTCCCAGGAAAGGGCGCGGCAGGCCGGCGGCATCGAGCGCACCAGAGTTCGCCGGTACTGGGCGTCTTCTGGGGCGTCCAGGACCGGGCGCCAGGATGCACGGTAGACCGCACCGGTTTCCCGGATGGCTGGGAGCAGCCGCTGGCGGGAGAGGAGGGAAAACCCGAAACGTGTGGCAGCTATCCAGAACCGCAGGTCATCTCCCGCCCGCGAGCTCAGGGGCGAGTCATGCTGCGAGAGTGAGAGCAGCACATTTGGCGTTTCGGATAGGCCCAGAGCGAGGGCCGGTATCTCCCAAACGGCGAGGGAGGCGCCCTCGTGATCGATGGTCTCGGGCGCCGCGTCGGGCGAGGGCTCCGGACGCCCTTCCACCGAGGGAAGCCGGGCCAGGACCGTGATCGTCTCCAAAGCGGCTGTGTCCGGCGGCGTATCGAGGGCACGCAAGGCATCCCGGAGGGAGCCTGGAGAGGCCGCGAAAGGGTGGTGTGGGTCAGATCGTTCCCGGGCACTCCTGGCGCGATTGCGGCCGCCGCTCGCCGGCGCCTCGCCCCAAAGGACAAAGCGAGCCGCTCTCGCCCCCGAGGCGGGGACCCAGGAGCCATGGAGCGCCAGGAGGGGGCGCCCCGCCGTGGTCGTGGCCCTGGGCGAGGCGCCCGGCGCCCCCTGTACTGGTCGTGAGCGCTGGAGCGTGTGGGTTGCGGGCATAGGCCCACCGTACCGCACTCAGGCGGCTACGGCCAGCCCTCCTCGCCGAGCCGATCGATAGCGGTAGTCTCCATCGGCACTGGATCTACCCTGCCGCTACCCGGACCCGGCTGCCATCCGAGGTCGTCAGATCCTGCACCACCTCCACACCGGGCGGCAGCGAGAGCGGCTGGGCCGAGGCTTTTTCCGCCGGAGCGACCTCGACGATGAACCGTAGGCCCAGGACGTTCGCCAACCGCTGGAGCATTTCCAGCGTTGGCGAGTGCTCCCCCAA
>CAZPYZ010000548.1:0-3250 GCA_964590215.1 uncultured Dehalococcoidia bacterium
ATTTGGGTGAAGAGGCCCCGGTAGAGGTCCAGGCCGGCCTGCCAGCCGCCGGCCCAGGGCAGCCATCGCGGCCGGCGGGCCGCGGTCGCCCTAACTCCGGCCGGCGCCGGCGCAGCTCGTGCCCGTAGTGGCGGCATAGCAGCCGCGGCGGGGTTCACGGGCGTTATGCCCGACCAGTCCACCTCCAGCAGCCGCTGAGGCTGGCCGATCCCTTTCAGCTCGAAGTAGCCCCGGTCCACGTACTCGCAACCCTCCATGCGTCCCACCAGGTTGCGGACGGTCTCCGAGATCAGGATGCCGCCGGGCCCGGCGGCATTGCAGATCCGGGACGCCAGGTTCACCGAACCCCCAAACAGGTCCCCAGCATCCCGCACCGGCTCCCCGCTGTTGATCCCCACCCCGATCTCGATCTTGGCGCCCTGCTGTGCCTCGTTATATCGCCGGATGGCCCGCTGGGTCGCGATGGCACAAGTGACGGCCATGCGCGCCGACTCGAAGGAGACCATGAAGCTATCACCCAGGGTCTTCACGACATGGCCACCATAGAGAGCGATCTGCTCCTGCACCAGCCCGTTATGGTGCTGCAGCATCCGGTAGGCCGCCTCGTCTCCGTAGGCGTCGGTGTACTCCGTGAACCCTCGGATATCGCTGAAGAGGATGGTGACGGTGGACCCGAAGGTCACCGCGGCCTGGGCTTCGTTCTCGCCGGCTCCGGGCGCCTGTGTGCTCTCCATTCGACGTGGCCCTTGTGGGGGTAGCTAGGACAACGGTAGCGGTTACGGGATGGCTGCGCAACGTGGCGTCTGAGTGCCCCGGGTCGCCTGGCCTGCAACCGGGACTTTACTGTGGCAAGCAAGTGCTGGTGGGTCAGTTGTCGTGAGCGTAGCGATAGCCCGCAGCACCGCCCTTTGCCTTCGACGGGGCTCAGGCAACCGCCCTTGCCCCGCTGCCGCGTTATACACGGGGAATCCCCACTGGCACGACAAGCGCCCCACTACTGGTCGGTTACGCGTGGTCTGCCGGCCCCCTCGCCCCGGGGCGTATGCAATACGCCCCTACGCCAGTCGTCGGAATACTCGCGCCTACCTTCCTGGCGGCACCCGGTCCTGATCGAGCCAGGTTGAAGCCCAGCTCTGGTTGACGGCTTGCCCGCCTCGATTGTCACCCCATCCATGCACATAGGACTGAAGGGCCACGAACCCCTTGTGGGTGACCATCGGAACCACGTAGAGCTTGTCCAGCAGCAGCCTCTGGATCGCTATCCACTGTCCCTTTCGCTTGGCCTGGTCCATCTCCAGGACCTGCCCGTCGATGAGTGCGTCTAACTCCTTGTCGTCCACGCCGGTGCGGGCTTTCGCCTGCTTGGAATGAAGCCAGAAGGGCCAAGCCTCGGAGTCGGGATCGTAGGAGAAGTTCCCCAGCGTCACCGAGAAGTCCCCATCCAGATCCGCTTTGCGGGAGACCGCGTCCTCTTTGGGGGCCAGCTCCGCCTGGATCCCGACTTTTGCCAGCTGCGCCGCCACCACCTGGGCCTCGCTGGCCCGCCGCGTGACTCCCGACGCATTGTATTGCAGCGAGAACTTGAACCCGCTGGGGTGGCCTGCCTCAGTCAGCAGCCTTCTGGCTTCGACCAGGTCCGGGTCCTTGGGCCGGCGATAGCCGGGCAGCTTCGCCAGCTCCTCCTGGGAGATGGCCCAGCCGCCGCCGCGCCCGCCGTTCATCCCCGGTGGGTCCATGGCCCCCAGCCCGAAGGAGAGGGTCTCGATCATTTCCTGCCTGTCCAGCGCCAGGTGCATGGCACGGCGGACGCGGACGTCATTGAAGGGCGGGCGGTCCAGCTTCAGCATCAGAGAGACCGAGTTGTTCTGGCTGAAGGGATCGCCCACCGCGTCGGGGGTGAGCGTCTGGATCTGGTCGAACTCGGCTTTGTTGGAGACCTTCACCACGTCGGCCTTCTTGGCGGTGAACGCTGCGATCATCTGGGCGAAGTCGAAGTTGTAGAAGAGCTGGACCTTGTTCAGGTACGGCTTGCCGCTGTCCCAGTAGGCCTCATTTTTCACCAGGGTCGCGCCCGACCGTCTGTCCCAGGTGCCGATCTTGAGGGGGCCGGTGCCGATGGGTTCTTTCTCGAAATCCACGCCTCGGTCGAAGGCCTTCTTGGAAAGGACGATGGGCTGGCGGTCCGTGATCCGGTCGATGAAGACGGGAGAGGCCTCCTTGGAGGTCATCTTCACGGTGGAGGGATCGACGGCCTCAATCTGATCCAGCGCGGCCAGCGCGGTGGCCCGGCGGAACTTGTTGGCGGGGTCCCGCAGGTAGTTCAGGCTCCAGACGACGTCCTCCGCCGTCACGTCGCTGCCGTCATGGAACTTCAACCCTTTGCGGAGGGTGAAAAGGTAAGTCGTGTCATCCTTCCGCTCCCAACGCTCAGCGACGGCGGGCAAGATCTTCAGTTCGTCCCGGAAGTCGCCGCTGTAGTCGTAGCGCAGCAGTGTCTCGTAGACCCCGCTCACTGTTGCCGAGTTGGCGGTGCTGATGTCGGTGAAGGGGAAGAGGTGGGTGGGGCTGGAGAGGACCGTCAGGTGGAAGGTGCCGCCAGGCTGTGGAGTCGTCGAGGCGGCGGCGTCTCCGCCGGATGGGGGCGCTGCCGCAGTGCACGCGAGAAGAGGGAGAGCGGCCACCAAGACGAGACCGCGCAGGGTGAGTGGCATCAGGCAAGCCTCCGAAGGGGTATTAGGCGAGTATAGCCCAATAGTGCGGCCCCCCGGTGCTTCGGGGGGCCGTGGCTGTGGTGGGGGTCATTGGGAGCTTCGGCAGGCGGCGGGGGCCGCCAGACACCGGGAATGACATCGCGCCGCCGTCCGTCATTGCGAGAAGCGGCAGGGGAGGACCAACCTGGCGGGGGCGACGAAGCAATCTGGGTGGGGGGGAAGCGTTGGGAATAATCGTCCACCCCTCCGCCCAGATTCCTTCGGCCGCGGACCTCGGTGACCAGTGACCGGTTGTGTCCGGCCTCGCAACGACGGTGCGGCCCCCGTGCCTGATGTCATTGAGAGAAGCGGTGGGGAGGACCATGCCGGGGAGGGCGACGAAGCAGCGCGACAGCGCCTTGCCATCGGGGAGGGGCGGGAGCATCGGCAAAGCCCTCCCACCACCACCCGGATTGCTTCGGCCGCGAACTTGGCGGCAGGCGGCAGGTCCGGCACGGCCTCGCAATGACGGTCCCGGCTCCCCGCACCGTGCCTGATGT
>CAZPYZ010000549.1:0-3222 GCA_964590215.1 uncultured Dehalococcoidia bacterium
CGTTTCCCGCGCGAGGTCCGCCACCATTTGAGCCCAGGAGGTCTGGCAGCCGGCGAAACCGGAAGCAAGGTCGTCCAAAGTGTAAATCTTCATCGCTTCGATGACCGCAGAGGGTAGGGCCTCGAATGGGGTCTCTGCGACGAACTGGGCCAGCCGGCGGGTTTCGTTCATCCGTCGTAGGTGCTCTGAGAGGGCATGGCGGTATAGTATCACTGAGAACAGTGTGGTAGAGAAGAGCAACCCGATAGGTATCTTCGACTCCGGCGTCGGCGGCCTTTCGATAGCCGCCGCTGTGCACCGCCTTTTCCCAGCGGAGTCCCTGCTCTACTTCGCCGATCGCGCGAACTTTCCCTATGGGGGCCGTTCGGAGGAGCAAGTGCGGCACCTGGCGAGGGCAGCGGCCCAGTTCTTGATCGGCCAGGACGCGAAGCTGGTAGTAGTCGCCTGCAATACGGCCTCCAGCGTGGCATTACCGCTCTTGCGATCTCGCTTTTCCGTTCCCTTCGTCGGTGTGGTGCCCGGAGTAAAACCAGGAAGTGCCGTTTCCAGGGCAGCTCACGTGGGAGTACTGGCGACGGCAACCACCTTCCAGACGCGAGTCTTCTCGGAGCTCACGGAACAGTTCGCGGAGGGGGTGGAGATACGGTGCCAGGTCTGTCCCGACCTCGTCGCGCTGGTGGAGGCGGGCGAGGTGGACTCGCCGCGCGTGGACGCCCTCATCGCACGGGACCTGGCGCCTTTAGTTGAAGCCGGGGTGGACACCTTGGTCTTGGGCTGTACCCACTACTCATTCCTGGTGCGGGCCTTGAAGCGGGCAGCCCCGCTGGGCGTTACGATCATCGACACCGCCGTCCCCGTCGCTCGCCAGGTCGGACGGGTCCTTGAAGAGCGTGGCCTCCTCAATCCCCCTGGGTGTCAAGGGTCGGTACGGCTCTGTGCCAGCGATTCGGAGGAAGAGTTCCGGCGGGTGGCGGAGAAGCTGTGGCCACAGGCAGCGGCAAGTGCAGCCATCGGGCTTAGACGATGACCTTTCAGGACAAGCTGGATGCCGCCGCCCGGAAGAACCGAAGTCTCCTTTGTGTCGGGCTGGATGTCGACCCCGACCTGATGGGCGACCGGGACTTGGCGCGCTTCTGCCAGCGGATCATCGATGCCACATCGGACCTGGTCTGCGCGTACAAGCCCAACTGGGGGTTCTACGAAGCGTTGGGCCTTGAAGGGCTGGGCGCGCTGATGCAACTCCGTGAGCGGATCCCGGCCAGTATCCCCGTCATCGGGGATGTGAAGCGTGGGGACATCGGGAATACGTCGACGATGTCCGCTCGGGCCATGTTCGACGTCTTCGGGTTCGACGCCGTCACGGTAAACCCATACCTGGGCTTTGATGCCCTGGAACCCTACATCGCATACCGGGACCGAACCAGCCTCGTTCTGTGTCGTACGTCCAATCCAGGCGCGGAAGAGTTCCAGTCGCTCCTGGTCGAACCATCCTCCGGCAATGGCCTCGGACCCGCACCGCCGATGCGCCTATACGAGAGGGTCGCCGAGCAAGCCCGGATATGGAACACGTACGGAAACGTCGGCCTGGTGGTGGGTGCGACGTATCCTGAGGAGCTGGAGCGAGTGCGGGAGCTGTGCCCGGATCAGGTGATCCTGGTCCCCGGAATTGGTCCACAAGGGGGCGACCTCGTGACGGCCGTGCACGCCGGAGTTGACCGGAGCGGACAGCACGTTATCATCTCGGCTTCCCGCCAGGTCCTTTACGCGTCTCGGGCCGAGGACTACGCAGAGGCGGCGCGGGCGGCTGCGCTGCGCCTGCGCGATGCAATCAATGCCGCGCGAGGGATGTAGGACGAGATTTCCTGAACCAGAGACCCGAGCGCAAGCGCCGCATGGAGGGACCAATGACCACCGCAGGCACTCAACTTATCATGTACTCCATGGAGTTCTGACCGACTTGCGATAAGGCGAGGCGGGTCCTCGCCCAGGAAGGCATCGCTTACGAGGAGCGTATCGTAGACGACCGGGAAGACTGGCAGGACGAGGTCCTGAGCAAGACGAACCAGGCCACGGTACCGGTCTTTCTGCACCCGGACGGCCGCTGGGAGGTCGGCTTCCGCGGCGAGAGAGGCTGAGAGTTCATTTGAGCGGCGCGGTCGCGCCGGCGACGGTTACTTCGGCCCTTTCATCCATGGCGGCTCACGCAACGCTAGAAATCAAGTAGAATCAGCGAAGTTCGCGGACCAGAGCTGATGAACACCAGTCAGGTCGTTGAATTCCGCCTCGACGACGTCGTCGAGCTTCGCAAGCCCCATCCTTGTGGCGGCCTCCGGTGGACGGTGGTGCGCTTAGGCGCCGACATCGGGATCCGATGTGCTACCTGCGGCCACCGGGTGCTGCTGGAGCGGCGAGTCCTGGAGCGGCGCATGAAGCTCTTCGTGGAACGCGGTCCGGCCAGGCCCTCCCTCGCCTAGTGGCCCGCCCCATCGGCCAATCTCAAGGGCATGGCACAGAGACCTCGGCCCCCCCTGCTGTGAACCAGGAGCTCCCAACCGGCGACACCCTGCAGCACCTGTCTGGCGCCCCCGGGGTACTGGGGAACCGGGCCTTCCTCTACCTCTGGATTGCTCAGGCGCTCTCTCAGACGGCCCTCAACGCGACCGTCTACATCCTGATCGTCAAGGTGGAGGAATGGACCGGATCCAGCACGGCGTTGGGCCTCTTGATCCTATCCTTCATCGTGCCCTCCGTGGTCATGGGCGTGGCGGCCGGAGTGTTCGTGGACCGGTGGCAGAAGAAACGCGTCCTGTTAGTGACCAATCTCCTGCGGATGGTAATCGTCGCCAGTTTCATCCCCCTGGGCAGTGCGTTCATCCTGGTGTTGTTGATCAACATTGCCTACTCGGTGGTGAGCCAGTTCTTCGCACCTGCGGAGATCGCCGCCATCCCCGCGGTCGTCCCCCGGCGCCACCTGATCGTGGCGAACGGGCTCTTTAACCTGACCATGAGCGCCGCACAGCTGGCTGGTTTCATCTTCTTTGGGCCCATCCTCCTCAAGAGCCTTGGAGGGCTGGCGTTCCACGTCGACGGTTTGGTCGCTGATGGCGGGAACCTGGCCTTTGGTCTGCTGGCATTGTCTTACGCGGCCTGCGCCCTGCTGATCTCGTTGATGCGCATGGAGGAGCCGGCGGCAGGACGGCGGGACCTGGACCTGAAGACAGG
>CAZPYZ010000550.1:0-3216 GCA_964590215.1 uncultured Dehalococcoidia bacterium
TCGCAGGGACCTGGGATGTGAGGGGCGCTTCCGTCCTCATCGACCACGGCCTCGGCGTGTACAGCGGCTACTACCACCTGGCAGAGGTCAGGGTGAACGCCGGGGACAGCTTGCACCGTGGCGAGACCATCGGTGCCGTGGGCGCCACGGGACTCGCGACCGGCCCCCCATGTCCACTGGGACATGATCGTGGGGGGAAGGCACGTCTCGCCTCTTGAATGGACCGGCCTGAGCGACCCCGGCCCCTTCGACGGCCGGCCCGCCCCCATCATCGCCGGCGTCACCATCGTCCCCTCGCCTCTCCTGCTTGAGCTGGCGGTTCGGATAACGGGGGACACGGAGGAGACTGTGGATGCAGTGACGCCCGACTCGATGCACCTGTCCCTGCCGTGGGCTCCTGGACAGCCCCGAAGGCCGTCAGCGCGCTCATAAGTCCGAAGGCCAATAGAGTTCTCCCCCCACTGGCACGCGGTATACTTCGTCGAGCGAAGGGCGATGAAGCTCGCCCGGGCCAGTCAGGCCAAAAACGCCGGAATCCATCCGGATGATAGCTTCTACTGCCAGCACCGGGGCGGTAGAAGTTTTTTTGTGCCGGTGTTCGGGGAGGCACCCATGTCCTTCGACTATCTTGCCCTGGCCGCCGTGGTCCTGGCGGCGTTCGGGGCCTCCACCCTGGCGGCGATAGCCGGCTTCGGAGGAGCGGTGGTGATGCTCCCGGTGCTGGTTTGGGCCTTCGGAGTCCGGGACGCGATCCCGATCCTCACGGTTGCCCAGTTGATCGGTAATCTTTCCCGAGTGTGGCTGAACCGGACAGAGCTTTCATGGCCCGTCGTTAACTGGTTTGCATTGGGCGCAGTGCCGTCGGCGGTATTCGGGGGCGTGGTCTTCGCCACTGCGCCCGCCGCAGCCCTCGTCCGTGGGCTCGGCGTCTTCTTGCTCGCTATGGCCGCCTATCGCCACACGTCCTGGGGAAAGCGTGCACGCTTAACGCTGCACGGCTTCCTCCCTCTCGGCGCGGCCTCAGGCGCGTTCTCGGCGCTTCTTGGCAGCGTCGGCCCCTTCATGGCGCCCTTCTTCCTCGCCTACGGCCTCGTCAAAGGGGCCTATATCGGCACCGAAGCGATGTCGACGGTGGTGATGCACATTGTCAAACTCCTGGTATATGGCGGTTTCACCCTGATAGGAGCGCAAACCTTGGTGGCGGGTCTTGCCATCGGCTGCGTAATGATTGGGGGTTCGTATGTGGGCAAACGGTTGCTGACAAGGGTGCCGGAGCGCGTGTTCCCGCACATGATTGAGGCAGTCCTGGTGTTCGCGGGCCTGCTGTTCCTGATTCGGGGCGCGTAGCCCTCCTGGGGCAAGCAACGGAGTACGTGCATCAACTCGGCTGGAGGTCTCAGTGAACGATCTCGCTACTGCCGCCGGCCTGGGCGTGCTCATCCTTGCCGGCAGCATGCTGTCGGTCGAACTGGGGGTCTCAGTCGCGATCATCGAAATCGGGCTGGGGATCGTCGCAGGCAACTTTCTCGGCATCCACCCGACGCCCTGGGTGGATTTCCTTGCGGCCTTCGCGAGTATAATCCTCACCTTCCTGGCGGGGGCCGAGGTGGACCCGGACCTGCTGAAAGCCAGGTTCAAGGAGAGCGCCCTCATCGGCGGGATTTCTTTTCTGGCGCCCTTCGGACTCGCGTGGGCCTTTGCACAGATCGCGTTAGGTTGGGAGCCTCGGGCCGCTCAGATCGCGGGGGTCGCTCTGTCCACCACCAGCCTTGCAGTCGTGTACGCGGTGTTGGTCGAAACGGGACAGACCGAGACGACGATCGGGAAGATTATTATGGCATCCACGTTCGTCACCGACCTTGGCACCGCTGTCGCCCTCTCACTGCTGTTCATCGAACCGACGCCTTGGCTGGCGGTCTTCACTGTCTTCTCGATTGTGGCTATCGTAGCCATGCCCCGCGTACAGCCATGGTTCTTTCGTCGTTACGGCAACAGGGTCATCGAGCCGGAGATGAAAGGGGCCTTCGCCGTGCTGTTCGCCCTGATGTATCTCGGGGGTCTCGCGGAAAGCCACGCGGTCCTGCCCGCCTTCCTCCTTGGACTCGCCGTGGCCCGCGTGTTCCGTCAGCATCGCATGGAGCAGCAGCGCTTCCGGGTTGTCGCCTTCGCTTTTCTGACGCCCTTCTTCTTCCTCAAAGGCGGCATGAACATATCCTTGAGCGCGGTCTGGGCGAACCTCGGTCTCGTGGGCCTGCTGCTGCTGGTGAAGCTCGCCGCCAAGATTATCGGGGTCTACCCCCTGGCCCGGCGCTACGTGCCCCAGGACACCTGGTACACGACCCTCCTCATGAGCACCGGCCTTACCTTTGGGACCATCTCCTCCCTCTACGGGCTGAACGCCGGGATCATCGACCAGACCCAATTCTCCGTGCTCGTGACGGTGGTCGTGCTCACCGCAGTGGTGCCCACTATCATTGCTCAGCGCTGGTTCTCCCCCGCACCGCAGACTCCCGGAAGGGAGCCGGTCGCAGCCGGCGAAGGCTGATAAGACACTACGGCTTCCAGGAGGACTGCCATGTTCAACCGGATCGTGGTCGCCCTGGACGGGTCTGACCCATCCTGGCGAGCTTTCGCAATGGCAGTAGAATTGGCGCAGGCGCACCGGAGCATCCTCACGGCGGTCGCGGTCGAGGAGCACCTGCCCCATTATGCGGCGACAGTGGGAGAAACCGTGGAGGCGAAGGAGCAACTGGACGCGTACTTCGGCGGAGTCATGAGCGACGCCGGCCGTCGGGCGGCGGATCGGGGCGTGCACCTGGAAAGCCGCATCAGGGCGGGGGATGCAGCCCAGCAGATCCTGCTGGCTGCCCAGGAACTGGAAGCGGACCTCATCGTACTCGGTCCCAGGGGACACAGCGTCATACGGGACTACCTCCTCGGGACGACGACCGACCGGGTCAGTCACCACTCCCCGTGTTCTGTCCTCGTGGTGCGCTGACCCGCTAGTTTATGTTTAGTCCCGATCTCTAATCCCGACGAGATCCGTCGCGTCTTTACTTGCACCCTTGACGGGACATTACCCCTTGACGCGTAATTAGGTAGTAGCTATTTTACGTTGGCCTCAGGCTCGGGTCCGGATTGCGTTGCGCCGCATCCAGCAGATAGCCAGAAGGAGAAACGAAATGTCCATGTCGAACCAACAATGGTGGCCGAATC
>CAZPYZ010000551.1:0-3214 GCA_964590215.1 uncultured Dehalococcoidia bacterium
GACGGGGACCATACGCGGAACCAGTAAAAACACGAGGCGACGGCCAGCCCCGCGACGCTCGCGACCACCGAGATGAGGGCGATCGCGGCATCGAAATGGTAGGCCTCGGGATGCCCGAAGTAGAGAAAGTCACCGAAGCCACCGGGCAAGCCGAGGATGCGCCCGAGCGCGGGGACGGCGATGAGGCCTCCGGTAACACTGAGCACCGCGAGGGCAACCATCGGGATGGACATGCTCGGCGGAGCCTCGTGCACCGGGTGGTGGGCTTCTGGCCCGTCCGCAGGCGGGGGCGCCTGCACCCCAGGACCAGTGAACAGGCGCAGCCAGAGCCGGCCGGTATAGAGGGCGCTGATGAAGAGAGACAGCATGGCCAGCCAGAACACTGGCAGGTTCCCCGCGCTGCCCAGGACCGCCAGAACCTCGTCTTTGCTCCAGAAACCGCTGAGGGGCGGCAGGCCCGCGAGAGCCAGCGCGCCGACCAGGAACACGCCGGCCGTGAGGGGCATCTGGCGCCCGAGACCCCGCAGTTCATCCAGATCCTGGCGGCCAGTGGCATGAATCACGCTGCCGGCGCCGAGAAAGAGGAGAGCCTTGAAGAACCCATGGGTCACCAGGTAGAAGATGGCTGCAGTGAGCCCCGCACCCCCGGCGCCGAGGGCGAGCATCATGAAACCAAGCTTGCTGACGGTGGAGTACGCGATGACTCGCTTGATGTCCGTGACCACCAGGGCGATGGCCGCCCCGAGGAGGGTCGTGATAAGGCCGATGATGGTCACAACCGCGAGGGCCCCAGGGGCGGCGATGAACAGGGGGTAAGAGCGGCCCACCAGGTAGACCCCAGCGGCGACCATAGTGGCGGCGTGGATCAGGGCGCTGACGGGCGTCGGCCCTTCCATAGCGTCGGGGAGCCAAACATGGAGCGGAAACTGGGCGGACTTGCCCATCGCGCCAAGGAAGATAAGAAGACAGGCCGCCGTCAGGAGGCCGGGCTCAAGGACGCCCTGTTCCGCCAGTTCGAAGATGGCGGACATGTGAAACGTGCCCGTCGCGCTAAAGAGCACCAGGATCCCGACCAGGAGACCCACATCGCCGAGGCGGGTCGTGACGAAGGCTTTCTTGGCCGCCTCTGCTGCGGGCCTTCGCTCGTAGTAGAAACCAATGAGGAGATAGGAGCAGAGGCCGACCAGTTCCCAAGCGATATAGAGCAGCAGGTAGTTGTCTGCCAGCACCAGCGCGAGCATCGCTGCAGCAAAGAGAGAGTGAGCGGCGTAGTACCAGGTATAGTGGGCTTCGCCCCGCATGTATCCCAGGGAATACACCTGGACCGCCAGGGCCACGGTGATCACGAGGCCGAGCATGGTAACGGAGAGAGGATCGAGGGTCATCCCCCACGTGAGCACAGCTCCGGGCAGTTGGACCCAGAGGAACCCGGCCTCCGCGGGCCCCCGGGCCACCAGCGCGCTGGTCATGGGCCCGTAGATGACGAACCCTGCCCCTACTGCAGCAATGGCGATCCAGGAGCCCTGGTCGGGCAGGTAGCGCGCGTACCCCGTCAGCGCCCCCGCTGCAAGCACTGCGAAGGCGAGGAGGCAGAGGCCTGGAAGGAGCCACGCGGACTCCAGGCCGATGGGGACGGCTACCACCGCATGGCCTGCGGCTCGTCCACGTTTGCGGTGGCGCGCATCCGGAACAGGCGGAGCACGATGGCCAGGGCCAGACCCACCTCCGCGGCCGCCACGGTGATGACGAAGATGGCGAAGATCTGGCCCAGGAACCGGCTGGGGTCGCCGTAGGCCGCGAAGGCTATCAGGTTGAGACTGGCGGCGTTGAGCATCACTTCGACCCCCATGATGACCAACACCGCGTGCCGGCGAGCCAGGACCGTGTAGAGGCCCAGGGAGAAGAGGGCGCCGGAGACGACGAGGACGTGCTCCAGGGGAATCATCTTCCAGCAGCCAGCAGCGAGCAGTCTGTCGCCCTGATCCTCATTGGCCCGCTCGCCCTGAGCCTGTCGAGGGGTCGTCGGCGCGGGCGATGATGATGGCGCCCATCAAGGCGACCAAGAGGACCAGGGAGGCGATCTCGAAGGGCACAGCCCAGTCCGTGAACAGGGAAGCGCCGATGGCCAGAAAGTCAATGTGGGAAAGTTGCGGGGTGGTTAGGCCGCGCCAGGGTGTGGCATAGGCGACGAAAACGTTGATAAGGAAGATCAAGGCAGCCAGCGGGATCGCCCAAGCCCGTTGCGTGTTGTCTAGGGTCTCAGGCTGGTCCCGCACTCGGGTTAACATCATGGCAAAGAGCATGAGGATAGTGACCGCACCACCATAGAGGAGGACCTGAACCAGGGCGAGGAAGTCGGCCAGGAGCAGCAGATAGAGGCCTGCCACCGCCAGCAGGGCCAGGATCAAGAAGAGGGCCGCGTGGACAACGTTTCGGCTCCACGCGAGGCCAGCGCCCCCAACGAGCGCGGCTAAGGCGACGAGGTAAAAGGCGGCTTCAGTCACGGGCAGTAGAAGGCAGTGGGCAGTCGGCAGTACCCGACCGGTGCCGGCCTTCGAGAGGTCCCTCCTTCGTCAGACTGAGAGGCCGTGATCGTTTGAGACCCGTGGCCTCTGTCATTGCGAGCCCGCCCTCGCGGCCTCACCCGACCCAACAACGATCGGGCGGCCGTGGCACTCTGGGGTGGGGGTGAGGATCTGTTGCGGCGCGGTGCCCCCTCCAGCCCCGGATTGCCACGCCGACAGGATCCTCGGTGGTGCTGGTTTGGGCCGGCACGTCGGCTCGCAACGACAAAAAATCACAGCCTCTGAGGCTAAGCACGGCTACGCACCGTTCCGGGACTGCGCCTGGGACGGGGGACCCTTCGGGCACTGGAACACTACTCGGACGTGTTGGTACATGGATTCCGTGCTCAGGCAGATTCCCTTGCCCCTACGCCCGCCCCTGTCTAGGCGCTTGCCCCAACAGCGACAACGTTCTGTCGATACGGCTTCGGCAAGCGCCTACAGACCGTTGCGGGTCTCCCGAGGGGTGCCGCGAGTTGCCTTTTGCGCCCGGTGCTCCTCCGACATCTTGAACAGGGTGTTCAGATCGGCCACATAGTCGGGATAATAGCCGGCCTGCTCGTGGACGTGGGTCATCTCGATCGCCTCGAAGTTACAGACTTCGACGCAGATGGAGCAAGAGATGCAGCGGCTGATGTTGATGGTGAAGT
>CAZPYZ010000552.1:0-3213 GCA_964590215.1 uncultured Dehalococcoidia bacterium
ACTGACGGGAGCATCCAGCACGGTGACGCCCTTCTCGGCGAAGCGGGCATGGATGCGCCGGATGACCGTGGGGGAGTTGGTGGACAGGTCGGCGTAGATGAGGCCTGGATCAGCGCCCGCCAGGATCCCCTCCTCTCCCAGCGCCACCTCCTCGACGTTCTTCGGCAGCGGCAGGGAGGTGAAGACGGCCTCGACCTGGGGAGCGATGTCTCTGGGGGAATCGGCCCAGGTCGCGCCGCTCGCCACCAGGTTGTTGGTGGCCTCCTTTCGCAGGTCGTTCACCACCAGTTGGTGGCCCGCCTTCATGAGGTTGGTGGCCATGGGGTTGCCCATGTTGCCGGTGCCGATGAAGCCGATTTTCATGGCGCGACCGTCTCCTTGAATTTGCGGATAGCGTCCATGTGCTGCTGAGGGGTGGTGAAGCCACAGCGCATGGTGTTGATGGAGAGGTGGCTCAGGCCCATCTCCTGCCACGTCTGGTATTCCTTGGCCCAATCGTCCGGGCTGCCGTTCAACGTGAGGCGGGCCTCGATGCCGATGGACGTGGGATCACGGCCGGCCTCGCGAGCGTAGCCGTGGAGCTGGTCTAGGAGTCGACGTAACTGCTCATCCGGTCTGGCCTGAGGGAACCAGCCATCGGCGAGGCGGGCGATGCGCCGGACTGCGGCGTCCACGCGTCCCCCGCCGAACCAGATGGGGATCGGGCGCTGGACCGGCAGGGGATTGATCCCCGCCTCGGAGATGTGGTGCCACTTGCCGTGGAAGTCCACCACCTCCTGGGTCCAGAGAGCCCGCATCACTGCAACCTGTTCCTCGGCGCGGCGGCCGCGGTTGTGGAAGTCCTCGCCCAGCGCCTCGTACTCCACGTCGTTCCAGCCCAGGCCCACGCCCAGGCGCAGCCGGCCTCCGGTCAGCACGTCCACCTCCGCGGCCTGCTTGGCGACAAGCGCCGTCTGCCGCTGGGGGAGGATGAGGACCATGGTGACCAGTTCCAGCCGGCTGGTGACCGCGGCCAGGTAGCCGAACAGGACAAAGGGCTCGTGGAACATGGTCTTGTGGGTGTAGGCGGGGCCGGTGCCGCCGGCCCCCGGCCGCCAGTCAGGCCGGCGGGAGACGTCCGCCCCCAGGACATGGTCGTACACGGCCAGGTGCGCGTACCCCGCCTCCTCCGCCGCCTCCGCATAGGCGCGTATCGCGCCGGGGTCCTTGCCGATTTCGGTTTGCGGGAAGATGACGCCTAACTTCATGAGGGTCTCCTGGAAACTGAGGGACTCTGGCCGTTTGGTGCTTCCTGACTTCCTAACTTCCTTGTTTCCTCCATAAATCTCCGCAGTGCCTCGATGTGCTGGTCCGCATTGGTTACCCCGGCCCCGTTGGTGCTGGCGGCGAGGTGGGTGGCGCCGACGGCCTTCCACCCCTGGTACGCCTCGATCCACTGGTCTGGCGTTCCACCCGCGACGTTCACCCGTCCTGCGATCGCGACGGAGGCCGGGTCCCTGCCAGCCTCAGCCAGATACCCCCGAAACTTGTCGACCATCGGCCCCGTCTCCCCGTGACGGCCCGGCGGTATCCAGCCGTCGCCGAGACGGGCGATACGCCGGAGCGCGGCGTCGACGCCGCCTCCGCCGAACCAGATGGGGATCGGCCGCTGCACTGGCAGTGGGTTGATCCCGGCTTCCGAGATAGTGTGCCACTTGCCGTAGTAGGTGACGGTTTCCTGGGTCCAGAGCGCGCGCAGTACCTCCACCTGCTCCTCCACCCGTCTCCCCCGGGACCGCGCGTCCATCCCCATGGCCTCATACTCCACTTCATTCCAGCCGACACCGACGCCAAGCCTGAACCTGCCCCCACTGAGCACGTCGACCTCCGCCGCCTGCTTCGCGACCAGCGCCGTCCGTCGCAGCGGTAGGACCAGGACTGAGGTGCCGAGGGTCAGCGTACTGGTGCAGGCGGCCAGGAATCCATGAAGGGCAAAGGGCTCTCTCCAGACGTTATGGACATCGTAGGGTCCGGTCCAGTCAGGCCGGTTGGTCCTGTCCACTCCCAGCACGTGCTCGCCCCCGTGGATGTACGAGTAGCCCATGGCTTCGACGGCCTGGGCGTAGGCACGCACTGCGCCGGGATCCAGCATCGTGTGGTCCTGGGGAAAGGCTGCGCCTAGCTGCATGTTACGTCCGGGAAGTGAGGAAGTAAGGAATTCAGGGGAATGTCCGCCCCGACTTCCTGACTTCTCATTTTCTTATTTCCTCCATGAATCTCCGGAGCCCAGTGATGTGCTCATCGGGAGTGCCACCACCCCGGGTTCCGACACTCAAGTACCGAGCGCCGGCTCGCTCCCAGTCCTCGGCGGCTTTTCGCCACTGGTCCGGATTGCCCCTGGCCACGCTGATGCGGCCTTCGAAGGGGATCGCGTTGAGGTCCCGTCCCGCTTGGGTTGCATAGCCGCGCAGGCGCGCCCGTGTTTCGGCCAGCTCCTCGAAGCCTGAAGAGGAGGGGAACCAGCCGTCCGCCAGCCGTCCAATCCGCTTGAGCGCAGTCTCGGAACGGGCGCCGCCGCCGAACCAGATGGGAATCGGCCGCTGGACTGGTAAGGGGTTGATGCCCGCTGCCGAGATGTTGTGCCAGCGGCCGTGGAAATCGACGGACTCTTGCGTCCAAAGGGCCCGCAGCACGGCGACCTGCTCCTCGACGCGCCGGCCGCGATTGTGGATGTCCATGCCCAGGGCTTCGTATTCCACCTCGTACCGCCCGAGGCCGATCCCGAGTCGCAACCGGCCGCCGCAGAGGACATCGACTTCGGCGGCCTGTTTCGCGACCAGAGCCGTCTGACGCTGGGGCAGGATCAAGACTGAGGTGGCAAACCCTATGCGCTGGGTGCATCCCGCGAGGAAGCCCATCAAGCTCATGGGCTCGTGGTAAAGCGTCTTGTTGGTGACGGGGAAGCCGGCAGTGTAGCCGGGCCGGTTCGTGACGTCGGCGCCAAGCACGTGGTCGCCCAGGCAGAAGTGGCTGAAGCCTAGCTCCTGGGCTGCCTGCGCGAAGGCCCGCATCGCACCGGGGTCGGCCAGCTCGTTAACGGGGAAGCCTACGCCGTAATCCAAATAGTTGCCCGAGGCCCTCGAAGCATGCCCTGAGGCGCCTCGAAGGGGCCATCCCTTGGGTCCACCAAGTTCTTGTAGGTCTTTGGCTTGCGACTGTCACCCTGAGCCGCAG
>CAZPYZ010000553.1:0-3208 GCA_964590215.1 uncultured Dehalococcoidia bacterium
ACCTCTATAGAGAAGTGCTACATGGCTGAAGAACCCGAACAGCCGGGCGCGTGGGCCCGAAAAGTCATGGTTGTCATGGCGCATCCGGACGACCCCGAGTTCTCCTGTGGCGGCACCATGGCCAAATGGGCCGCAGAAGGGAAGGAGATCATCTACGTTCTCTTCACCAGCGGTGACAAGGGCTCCGGCGACCCCGACATGACCTCAGAGCGGCTGGCGAAGCTGCGCGAGGAGGAGCAGCGAGCCGCCGCCCGAACCCTCGGCGTTCGCGAAGTCGTGTTCCTTGGCCACGGTGACGGTGAGGTCGAGGAGACCAGAGAGGGCCGCGGCCAGGTGGTGCGCCTCATCCGCATGCACCGCCCTGATATCCTCGTTACCATGGACCCGCACCGCCGCTACTGGCAGCACCGCGACCACCGCAACGCAGCGACCATGGCACTGGACGCGACCTACCCGTACTCCCGGGACTACCTCCATTACCCGGAGCACCGGGCGGAGGGCCTCGCGCCCCCCAAAGTTGGAGAGGTTTACATCTCAGGACCTGAGGAGCCCGATCTCTGGATCGACATCAGCGAGTACTTCGACAGGAAGGTCGACGCCCTCCGCTGCCACCACAGCCAGGTGGGGAACCGGTCCCGGGAGGAGATGGTGGAGCGCATGCAGGGCATGTCTCGCCGCTTCAATGGCCGCTTGCCCGAAGGCGCGCGGCCCGGCATGGTGGAGGCCTTCCGAAGAATCGATTACCGGAGACGCTAGTGCTGGAAGCTAGCGGACGAGCTAACACAAATACCGTTCACGTTGTGAGTGGTGCGTGGTGAGTAGGCGGGGCAGTCCCTACTCCCTACGCACCCCGTACTACGCTCGCCGGGCTTTCTGGACCACCGTCCGAACGTAGCGCGGGGGCTTGTCCGGCTTGTCCCCCGCAGGTGGTGGGGAGGATGACAACCTGTGACGGCTAAACTTTCCCTCTACCTCTTCTCCGCGGCCTTTATCACGCTGCTGGTCGCTTTCGTCTTCTACGTGGTTTATCTCTGGCGGCGCAAGGCCGGTTTCGGTACCACCGCAACGATGCTCACCTGGCTCGGCGCCCTTTTCCTGGCCGGCGCCTGGGTCGGTCGCTGGGTCGCCACCGGGCACGCCCCCTACTCCAACATGTACGAATACAGCCTGAGCTTTGCCTTGGGCGCCACCGTCTCCTATGCCGTCTTGGAGCGGCGTTACCAGGTGAAGACGTTGGGGGCCATCGTGCTGCCCGTCGCCCTCGCCTTGCTGGCCTACGCCTACACCATCCCCTCCACCATTGAGCCCCTTATCCCAGCCCTCCAGCACTATGAACTGCTGACACTGCACGTTGCCATGGCCATCATTTCTTACGGCGTCTTCGCCGTGGCTTTTGGAGCGGCAGTGCTCCAGCTTGTGCAAGGGCGGCACAGCCGTTTCGCCGCCTTGCCCGCGGCCGAGACCCTGGAAGAGGTCAGCTTCCGGGCAGTGGTGGTTGGGTTCCCCTTCTTCGCGCTGCTGCTGGTGCTGGGCGCGTACTGGGGGAACATCGCCTGGGGCCGTTACTGGGGTTGGGACCCAAAGGAGACCTCGGCCTTGGTCACCTGGCTCATCTACGCCGCCTATCTCCACACCCGAAACCTCTCCGGCTGGCGCGCGACCAAGAGCGCCGTCCTCTTGGTCATCGGCTTCGGAGCCGTCCTCTTCACCTACTTCGCAGTCAACCTCTGGATTGTTGGCCTCCACAGCTACGCCGGCGTGTGAACTCAACGCAGAGTTCGCGGAGGCGGAAAAAAATACAAAGACTCCCGTTCTCCGCGCTCTCCGCGGTGATAAGTGGGTGGGGGCGGAATAATGTGGAACTCTGCGGTCTCCGCGGTGAATAAGGGGGGTGGGGGGTGAAGGCCGTCTACATCACGAATCAGGGCGGAATTGATGCCCTTACCTACGGCGACCTTCCGGTTCCTCCCGTCGCTCCGGACGAGGTCCTCGTCCGGGTAAGGGCCGCGGGGGTCAACCGAAGAGATCTGTTTGAGCGTGAGGGCTCGCACGGCATTCGTATCCAGGGCATGAAGGTCCCCGGCCTCGACATCGCGGGGGAAGTGGAGGAGGTCGGCGGGTACGCCGCCTTGAGACGCCCCTTTAAAAAGGGCGATCGGGTCCTGTCTGGCGGCTACACCAGCGGCGCCTACGCGGAGTACGCGACCACCCGTCCGGAGAACATGCATGCCATGCCGGACTGGTTGTCCTACGAGGAGGCAGCAGCGATCCCCACTGTCTACTGCGCCGCTTATCAGGCCATGGCCGTCCGCGCCCACATGACGGCAGGTGAAGACGTGCTCATCATGGCCGCGGGCAGTGGGGTCGGCAGCGCCGCCATTCAGCTCGCCAAGGCCTATGGCTGCCGGGTGCTAACCACCGCCAGCAGCGCTACCAAGCTTGCAAAAGCGCAAGAGATTGGGGCCGACGTGGGCATCAACTACCATGACACCCCTGAGTTCAGCCGGGAAGTCCTGAGTCGGACCAATGACCAGGGGGTGGACCTGGTATATGAGCACATCGGGGCCACGGTGTTCGAGCAGTGCTACCGCAGCCTGAAACGCGGCGGGCGCCTCGTCACCAACGGCGTTACCGCAGGCCACATCGTGGAGCTACACCTCGGCCGTCTCTGGACCCGGGAACTCTCCCTCATCGGCGCCACCATGCACCCAGACAGAGACCTCCCCGCGGTCATGAACCTGGTGGAACGGCGCCTCGTCCGCGCCGTCCTCGACCGGGTCTTTCCCTTGAAAGACGCCGGGGAAGCCCACCGCGTCCTGGAATCCAACGATTTCTTTGGCAAGCTCGTGCTGGTGCCCTAGGCTGGACTTCCAGGCATGCGAGCGAAAAATAGGCACAAAATAGCACCCGTGGCCCTGACCGTCTGTCTACAACCCGTTGAGCGGGAGGCCCAATAGGTCGAAGGCCCGTTGTTGGAGCGGGGTAGGCTGGGTATGCAGATCGAAGGCCACTCGGGGGTCGCCACCGCGGAGGACCACCCGATTCTTCACCAGGGCGCCCAAGTCGGCGAGGAGGGTCCGGAAGCTGTGTACGGGCTGGCCCGCGGCGGTCCGCTGGGTGCGATCCTTCCGCTGCGCTGCCGCCGAGCGCGGGGCCGGCGCCACGGGGTCGGGCCGCTCCGGGGGCGCCTCGTCCACAAACAGCAGGG
>CAZPYZ010000554.1:0-3199 GCA_964590215.1 uncultured Dehalococcoidia bacterium
CCTTCAACGACTCCCGCAGCGCTGCGTGAGCCTCTCCTGCCCGGCCCTGGTGAGCCAGGCACACGGCTTTCAGGGCGTTGCGGACCCCCAACTCTCCCAGCCGCTCGCGTCCTTCCTCTGCGATGGCAAGCGCCTCCCCGTCCGCCCCAAATAAAGCAGCGGCCGGACCATGCGGGCGCCGCCAGGCTCGAACCCCAACTCCCGAACTCCCGCCAGGCGGGCGGACTCTATCGCTATCGCCTCTTCCAGCCGGCCATCCACAGTGGCCAGGGTTGCTTGGGGTGACGACGTCTGGAACATCAGCGCATCGGGAAAACTGAACCGAGCGACAAGGCCCGGCACCAGCCCCCAGCGCTCCTCCGCTTTTTCTCGTTCGCCCCAGGAGAGGAAGGTATAGCCGCTCCAGAGACAGGTCGCGATAGGCCAGCGGCCGGAGATCCCCTCCATTGGCCAGGCCGCCGCATCCTGCGCGACGCGCAACCGCTCCTTCTGGTGCTCAGGGAGCCAGTCTTCCAGGAGTGCCTGGACCCCGCCGTCCAGCAGGCTCGAGCTATCTCCAAGCCGGCGGGCGAGGTCCATCGCCCCTAACACCTTGGGCCAGGCTTCTCGCAACCGTCCTTCCATCCGCAGTACCTGCGTCATGCGCAGATCGGCCCGCACCCGCTCCGAGGTCCCAGCTGGGGTATAGCGGTCCGCAAGCTCCGCCCACCGGCGGCCCTCCGGTGTCCCCATAAGCCCGGGACTGTAGTGCCGGAGAGCGTCCATCGCCATGAGACTTGCCTTGGCTGCCCTGGCACGATCTCCCAGCGCCTCAGCCAGCAGCAGGGCTTCGGGCGCGATCTCCCGTCCGGCGCGCAGCGGCTCGATGGTATCCCCCAGGATCTCTCCCAGGGCGAGCAGGAGGTCACATCGCTTCGCGGGAGCCTGCCCTGAACCTGCCGAAGGGTCCGGGTCCAGGACTTCCTGGACCTTCAGCGCCTGCTCCAGAAAACGGACCGCCTCCCCGTAGGCGTAGACAACCATGGCGCGTTGCGCCGCCAGCTCGCTGTAGTGCAGCGCCTTTTCCAGGTCTGCCGGGTCGGTGCTCTGGGCAAAATGCTCCGCCAGCTCGGCAGCGTGCTCCGCCACCCGGCGGCCATAGGCCTCCTCAAGCGCCCGGGCGACCTGCTGATGCAGCCGCAGCCGCCGGGACGCGAACAGCTCCTCGTAGAGCGTCTGACGAAAGAAGGCGTGGGTGAACCGGAACCCTAACGCCCCGACGGCCGGTCGTTCCTCGATCAGCGACCGTGCCGATGCCTCCTCCAGGGCCGCATCCAGTTCGTCGTTGGGCAGCCCGCAGACCCTCTGCAGCACGTCGAGGCGGAACTCTCGCCCGATGACCGAGGCGACGCTCAATACCTGGTTCGCTCTGTCACTGAGGTAGGAGAGCCGTCTCCCCACCACGTCCCGCAGCCCCTCGGGAATGACCGCTGCGGCCCTCTCGGCATCCCGGATCTGATAACGGCCCTCCCCGCGTACCACGATGCCCTCTTCCACCAGGTACCGCAGCACCTCCTGCACGAAAAGGGGGTTCCCCTCCGTCTGGCGATGGACCAACTCCGCCTGGGCCCACCCGACCTCCTGCCCGCGGATCGCCTCGTACATACGGTGGACCTCGTCCACCGTGAGGCCCCGCAGCGGGATGCGGAGGAAGGACGACGAACGTCGCAGCTCTGCCAACGCCCCCGACAGCGGGTGGGCCCGGTCAACCTCAACGTCCCGGTAGGTGCCCACCAACAGGAAACGGCTGCCCTGCAGGTTCCGGGAGAGATGCATCAGCAGATCGAGGGTCCCCCGGTCCGCGTCGTGGAGATCCTCCAGCACTACCAGCAGCGGCTGGACCTGCGCGGCGTTGCGCAAAAAGCCCGTGACCGCTTGGAGCAGGCGCCACCGTTGCTCCTCCGGGTCCCCGCCCTCGCTGGGCGACACCTGAATCCGGTCCCGCACCTCCGAGACGATGCGGGCCACATCCGTGGCGCCTGTTCCCAGCTCTTGCCGCAGTCCGTCAGGGTCCCGTGAAAGCACGTAGGAGCGCAGCGCCTCGACGAAGGGCAAGTAGGGTAAAGAGAGTGATCCCTCCTCGTAGCAGTGCCCAATCAGCGCTTTCCCCCCGCGCAGACCCGCGTAGGTCGCGAGCTGCTCGCAGAGGGCGGTCTTCCCGATGCCGGGTTCGCCCACCACCATCACCAGCGCGCCCTGCCCCGACACCGCGGCGTCGAAGGCGCTCTGAAGCTGGCGCAGCTCCTGTTCCCGGCCCACGAAGACACGGCGATACAGCGGGTTAGTCTCTAGTCTCTGGTCCCTCGTCTCGAGTTCCGCCCCACTGCCCGACTGGAGACCAGAGACTCGAGACTCGAGACTCGAGACTCGAGATTCGAGACTCCGCCCGACCTCCGACGCTGATCCTGGCCGGCAGGTCGCGTCTTTCTCCAACAGGCGCAGGATGAGCGCCTCCAGCCCTGGGGGGCAGTCTGGACGGTGCCACGTCGGGTTGACCGGTGGCGTGTTCAGGTGCTGCCCGATAATCGACACCGAATCGTCTCCCAGGAAGGGCGGGCGTCCACAGACCATCTCGTAGAGCATCACCCCCAAGGAATAGAGGTCAGAGCGGATCGTGACCTGGCCGCCCATGGCCTGCTCTGGCGGCATGTAGGCCACGGTCCCGACCATCATGCCAGCTTGCGTCAGGCGGCTCCGGTCCAGCGCAACGGCGAGGCCAAAGTCGCCGATCTTCGCGACCAGTCCTGAGTCTTGGGTCCTGGGTCCTGAGTCGGGTGGTTGGGCGGGACCCTGGACTTTGGACTCAGGACTCTGAACTGTCCCCCCCAGCCACACATTGCCCGGCTTCAGGTCCCGGTGGACCAGCCCGTGCTCATGGGCAAACTCCAGCCCCTGGCAGACCTGCTGCGCGAGGTCGATGGCCTGCTCGATGGGCAGGCGATGCTCAGGCGCTTTCTGGAGCAAGCCTTCCACATCGCCGCCAGCCATGAACTCGGTGACCAGGTAGGGC
Source organism: uncultured Dehalococcoidia bacterium (assembly GCA_964590215.1). Lineage (GTDB taxonomy): Bacteria > Chloroflexota > Dehalococcoidia > SHYD01 > SHYD01 > CAZPYZ01. Next base: position 3,050 of record CAZPYZ010000554.1, read on the forward strand.
TGGGAGGCGGGCTCAGAACCCGAAACTCGGAACTCGGACCTGGCCAGTTCCCCCATGTCATAGACCGACACGATGTGGGGATGCGTGCCGAGCCTGCCCATGGCCTGGGCCTCGCGGGTAATGCGTGCCCGTCCTTCACGGTCCAGCCCT
>CAZPYZ010000555.1:0-3186 GCA_964590215.1 uncultured Dehalococcoidia bacterium
GCAGTCCCAGAGGCGCGACCCTCGACCTTCCCTGACAATGAACGCCTCATCAAAGGAGAGATTCACGTTGCCCAGGGATCCCGCCGGAAAGACGTTGAACGCCCGCCGGACCAGGTCCGTTTCTTCTTCAGAGCGGTTGTTATGTGCCATGAGTGCTCCTCGCGCTGGAACTTACGCCCCTTCATTTCCTCTTGGTGCTTCCAAACACCACGGAAGATTCCCCTATAATAGCGGGCAGGTGACCTACCGAACCGGCGCAGCGGCCCCGAACCTGCTTCCACCCCTGAAATGGGCCGGCGGGAAGCGCTGGTTGCTCCCCCACCTGCTGCCGCTCTGGCACGGCCATATCGCCCGACGGCTGGTGGAGCCCCTCTGCGGGGGCCTCGCCGTAGCTCTCGGTCTGGTTCCGGAGCGGGCCCTCCTGAACGACGTGAACCTCCATGTCATCAACTTCTACTCGTGGCTGAAGCGGGGCCTCCGCATCTCCATCCCCATGGCCAACGACGCCGAGCTCTACTACGGCCATCGTGAGCGCTTCAACCTACTGGTCACCGACGGCCAGGCCGAGAGCCACGAGGCCGCCGAGCTGTTCTACTTCCTGAACCGCACAGGTTACAACGGTCTCTGCCGGTTCAACCGAAAAGGGAAGTTCAATGTCCCCTTCGGCCGCTACAAGACCATCAACTACACATCCGACTTCATGCCCTATGTTCAGGCCTTCGGCGGATGGGACTTCACCTACGGCGACTTCGAGAGGATCAAGCTGGATCCGGACGACTTCATCTACGCCGACCCCCCTTACGACGTCCAGTTCACCCAGTACTCCAAGGGCGGCTTCGGCTGGCCGGACCAGGTCCGCCTGGCGACATGGCTGGCCAAACACCCCGGGCCTGTTGTCCTCTCGAATCAGGCCACGGAGCGCGTTGTCGCGCTCTACGAGAACCTCGGGTTCGCGCTCAAATTCCTCGAAGCCCCCAGGATGATTAGCTGTACCGGCGACCGCAGTCCCGCGGTCGAGGTGCTCGCGCTGAAAAACGTGCCCTCGGCTGTGACGGAGGGTGAGTGAGCGCAACCAAGAACCGGCCGGCGGGGAGGCCCCTTCCTTCCTTCCTTCCTCATTTCCTTATGGTTCTGACGACGAGAAAGTGCTGAAGCGCCAAAGCCCGTCGCCCGCGACACCGGCACCGGTGCCGTCCCAAAATACCCCCTCTCCCTCAGGGAGAGGGTGAGGGTGAGGGTGAGACGCCCTTGAAGCCGCCAAGAACGGGGAGAGACACCGGCACCGGTGCCGTTCTCGAAGCAATGATCCTGCCGGCCCTTCAGCGGGGCGGCTACCTCGCCCAGGCCCAGGTCCGCATCGGCGACCGTTGGGGTGGTGGCAAGCACGTCATCGACGTGCTGGCCGAGGACAAGAACGGAAAGCGGCTGCTGGTCTCGGTGAAATGGCAGCAGGTGTCCGGCACCGCAGAGCAGAAGGTCCCATTCGAGGCCATCTGCCTGGCCGAGGCCATCCGCTCATCGGAGGGCGGGTTCTCAGGCGCTTACCTTGTCCTCGGCGGCAACGGCTGGAAACTCCGTGACTTTTACGTCACCGGCGGTCTCGGCCCCCACCTGACCCACGGAGCACTGGTGAAGGTCCTGACCCTGGAGGAGTTCGTCGCTCGGGCGAACCGGGGCGCCCTTTGAGCAAGTTCGCCTGAGACCCATGGATTACGAGAAAGCCTGGAGAGCAGGCGCCCTCGCCTGCTGGCGGTCCCAAGGCCCTCCCCCCTGACGGTCGGGGCTCGGTTCGACGCTGCGAACACCTGCAGTTGGGTGGCTAGCGCTAGCAGCGCCGTTCCTCCCTACCGGTCGGGACTCGGTTCCCGGCAGTGCCTACCCCTTGTCCCCCGGTTCCTGCCCCCGCTGCTGCCGGAGGAACTCCTCCAGGTCCTGCACGATATGCTCCGCGCTGGGAAGCTCCCCTTGAGGCGCCACGTCTTCCCCTGCCCGCCCGTGCTCCTCTTCCAGTTTCTTGACGTAGGTCGCGATCTCGGGATTGGCGGTCACCGCTTGGTTGACCTGCCGGTCGAACTCCTCCGCCCGACGCTCCACCCGCCTCAGGTCTAGGCCCAGCCGCAAGGCTCGATCCAACTGCCGCAGCATGGCCAGTGCGACACGGACGTTGGGGCGTGCCGAAAGGTAGTGGGGGACGCTCCCCCACAGCGTCGCGGCCGGGATACCTTCCGCCTCCAGACTCGCATGCAGCACACCCTGGATGCCCGTTGGCCCTTCATAGCGGGAGGCGGGCACCGGGAAGGTCCGCAGGTGTTCCATGAAGTCGGGATCCGTGGCGGTGCCGGTGAGACGGGCAGGTTGCGTGTGGGGGACCGACGCCAGCACGCCACCCAGGGTAAGCACGGCAGAAACCTCTTCTTGAGCGATGAACTGCATCACGGCGGCAACATAGCTCCTCCACTTGAGGTGTGGCTCGATGCCGCGCAGGACAATAAAGTCCCGATCCCGGTCAGGGTCCTCGTGGTAAAAGAAATCATTGGCGGGCCAAATAATGCTCCGCTTCTCTTTCTGAAGCCATTTGACGTCCGGGCGCCGCTCCGTGAAGACGAAGAACTCCTCCGGGTCGATGTCGCCGAACTTGCGCGCGTCCCACTGGCGCACCAGGAAGCGGGCTGCCCAACTGGCCACCTCTGAGGCGTCGCTCCAGCCCTCGAACGCCGCTATTAAGAGCGGACCCCGCAGTTTTGGATGCTCCTGGACTCGCAGGTACTCCATTGATGAGCCCCCTTCGTCGTCGCGAGAACCCGGATGCTCCCAGCGTACCCGATAGCCCACCGTTTGTCATGCCGCCCCCCGTCCGAGCGGAAGGTACGAGTTCAGGCTTCTTCCTTCCGGGTCAATTAGTTTCAAACTTCCAGGTTCTCGTTCCAGGGGAAGTGGTGGCAACCAGAACTGTGAACAAGGCAAGAACCGGGACGGGTGTAAGATCGAGGTGTGGACCTCCGGGCCGTTGTCGTCTTCGCCCTCTTCATAAGTGCTCTGGCCCCCGCCATGGATCACCACGCGCTGGAGCGGGATCCCTGGCATGCTCATCTCGTCGGCCACGGCGCGGACCAGGCCCAAATCGCTCACGGCCACGGTAACGACAACCCCCGTCACGACGCTCCGGCTCCGCTCCCCGACGGGAGC
>CAZPYZ010000556.1:0-3185 GCA_964590215.1 uncultured Dehalococcoidia bacterium
GGCAAATCCTGTTCCCGTTGTGAGTAGTGCGTAGGGAGTGGTGAGTAGGTGGGGGCCATCACCTACTCACGACGCACCAATCACTACGTCCAGCCTGGCTTTCAGGTTCACCTCCCTTAGGAACTAGCTAAGGGCCTGTCCGCAAACAGCCGCTGCACGTCGCAGAGGCCGGCACGGCGTGGACGCCTGTGCCACAGGCTGCACAAGCTTCAAGACTGCACATTGGGCCACTCCGGGCGCCAAGGCACCGCGTGGGACGCCGTTGATGCCGCAGACTCCTCAGTACATCCTTTCGAGTCGCTGCCTGCCCACGCCCGACGGGAACAGTCGAGATGTGACTTGAGGTGTGAACCAGTTCATTGGTCGCTCGTTATGGTCTTGGTTACGCTGAAACGGACCTGTACGGAGGATCCAATCCAGGAGGAGTCGATGCTTGAAGGGTCGCCACACGGTCGCGGGGAACCGAAGGGGTTCCACACCGGGGGCGCCAGGTCTGATGGGAGAGTCGTTAGGCGTTGTCAGGTTTTTGTCAGGGTAAGGCCGTAGAACTCGTGCATAGAGATACAAGGAGGTGTTCCATGCTCGTCCGCTGGATGCGGTCCACAATTGTCAGGTTGCTGCTCGTCATTGCGGCGGTAGGGGTGATCCTCGCCACCGCCCCCACCGACGTCACCTATGCAGGTGGCCCGGACGGGACGACGGTGACAAAGCCGTCGAAGCCGATCAAGCCGATCATCGGCCCAGGGGATGACGACGGGTAGTAAGCGCAACAGTGCGTCAACAGGAGGCCACCTTCCGGGGTGGCCTCCTTCGCGTATCCGCGCTTGGTAGGCGGGACCGTCTTTTGCCTAACTGCCTTCTGCGGGCGCGGGCTCCCACCCCCACGGGTGCGGCCCCCATTCCGGTTCGAAGGTCAGGCCCCGTTTTACCGTCAGCACCGGGACCACGGCCTTGTTCACCTTCATGGCCGCTCCCGTGGCATCGTAGACCACCCAATCTCCCTCCCTGACCTCCAGTACGGATACGTCGGCCTGACGGCCAGGCGCTAGGCTCCCCAGCCGTTCCTGCTCCCCAATGGCCGTGGCCGGGTTGACGGTGCACATCTCGATGACCTGCTCCAGGGTGAAGCCGAGGCCCATGAAGCGCGCCATCATCTCCACCATGCTGTGCACGGTGTTGAGGCGCCCGGGAATGGTGAGATCGGTGCTGATACAGTGGGGGACCAGGCCCTGGTCCAGGACACGCCGGCCCACGTCGAACCCGAAGTTCATGCGGCCGTGGGCCGTGTCCAGCCAGACGCTCTGGTCCTTGGCCTCCTTTGCCTCGGGTACGAGCTTCCCGTTCGCGTCCAGCACCCCGCCCGGGTTGGCGGTGAAGAGATGGGTGATGATGTCCCCCGGCTCGAGGATGGGGAGCAGCTCCCGGATGATGTTCGGGTCGTACTTCTTCTGGGTGTCCCCGATGTGGACCATGAGGGGCAGTCCAGACTCTTTGGCGGCCCGCTTGGCCAGCCGCGGCATCTCCATCCCCAGGATGTCCAGAGCTGGCGTCACCATCCGCGCCTTGATCCCCTTGATCAGCCCCCTGTACTGGTCCGCCACCCTGAGGGTTCCTTCGAGGTCGATGCTGGACTCGGCGATGATGTCCGGGTTTGTAGCAAGGCCGGTCTGACAGATGTGGAGGAACGGGATAACCTCCGTCTCGCACTTGGGGATGATGTGCTTGGGGAAGGCTGCGAAGGTGGCGCAGCCGGAGCTACCGGCATCCACCACCGTCGTAACGCCTGCTCGAACCCCCGCCAAGTCGGGGTGGACTCCATTGGGGGCAACCCCGTCAAAGACGTGGCAGTGAACGTCGATGAGTCCTGGGGTGACGGTCTTCCCGGTGACGTAGACCACCCGTGTCGCCTCCCCCGTTGGGATGTCCGGGGCAACGCGGACGATCTTTCCCGTTTCAATCGCAATGTCGTTGGGGCCGTTGATTTTCTGGGCGGGATCGATGACGGTCCCGCCCTTCAGGAGCAGGTCGTACATTAAGATCACCCTCTCTCTTTCGACAAGCTCAGAGGCTGTGAAAGAATCGCCCAAACCCGTAGAGCGGGTCCTTGTGGCCCGCAGGGGAGGCGGGGGACAAGCCCCCGCGCTACGAAAGAATCACAAGCTCTCAGGACGGCGCCTAGCCTTCTCTTATCAGGGGAGAGGAGACTAGAACCCCGCGCCGACTTTCCGAGCAGCCTTTACGTCCTCCGTCTGGTAGACCCAGTCCGGCATGCGGAACTCGACGCCTTCCTTTCCGATCATGCGTTCATACTCTTCGCGCACGAAGGGATCTTCCTTGGCGTAGGTGATAGTGCGCCCGCCCTCTTCTATCGGAAGGTTCCCGCTGATCTCCAACTGGCCGGGCCGGCCCCTGGGGGGAACGTGCCTGGGCCCGCCGAAGACGAGGAGCCGCAGCGATTCCTTGGCGATGCCGTAGTGGGCATGGTAATAGCCGGTGCCGCCGGGGTTGGCGCTGACCATGCCGCCGGGGACATAGTCCTGCCGTTGCACCAGGTGGCCATGGCCCGCCTTCCAGGGGTTGATGGTGAGCTGGCGGGGCCAGGTGAAGGTGTAACCCTTCCCCTTGAGGCAGATGAGCACGGCCGATCCCTCGCCCGGAGGGTGGTGGGCCATGGCGTAGCGGCCGCTCTCATGCTGGCCGATAAACATCGAGAAGTTGCCGTTGGCCATGTGGGGCTCGATGCGGCGGTAGCCCGGCGACCGCTGGTTATCCAGGGGCAGGTCGCAGTTCACGATGTCCGGGATGAGCTGGGTGCGGCGCATGGCGCGGCCGCGTACGGGGTCGGGCGCGAGGTCGTCCGTCGGCTTGAAGTAGTCGTCGCTGGCATCATAGCGGTCGGTGAACTCGAAGGGGTTGTTGAAGATGAACCCCCGGTTGCGGTAGAGGTTGATCGCCGGCGGCGCGGTGGTCCCCGCCAGGAGCAGCGCGGGGCTCGAGCCCGCGTTCACCAGCCGGTGCCAGGCATTGACCGGGATCGCGAAGAGGGTGCCCGCGGCCCATTCGAAGGACTGCTTCTTGCCACCACCTGCTCCGAGATCACGCGAAGGGTCGCGCCAGACCTCGGTGCTGCCCCGGCCTTCGACCACCCAGAAGACCTCTTCGTACATATGCCGCTCTGCGTTCAG
>CAZPYZ010000557.1:0-3176 GCA_964590215.1 uncultured Dehalococcoidia bacterium
CTTCGGCGAGGTCAAGGACGAGACCGGCATGCGTTCCATCTACCAGGAATGGAAACGATTGATGACGGCACCGTAGGGGCCGGCTCTCCCGGCCAAGGGCGAGGAAACCTCGCCCCTACGAGGGTTTATGGTAGACGAGAGGGAGATAGAGAAATTTCTGTATAACGAAGCCCGGCTGCTTGATAGCGGCAAGCTGGATGAGTGGCTCGCCCTGTACACCGAGGACGCGCGCTACTGGGTCCCGGCCAACGCCGACAACATCAACCCCATGACCCACGTTTCGATCATTTACGACGACCGGGAGCGCATGCAGGACCGGGTCTGGAGCATCCAGAGTGGCGTACGCTGGTCCCAGGACCCGCCCTCCAGACTGCGGCATCTCATCAGCAATGTGGAAGTGGTGGAAGACAAGGGCACCGAGGTGGTGGTTTCTTCCAACTTCGCCGCCTTCGAGCTGCGTCGGGCTATCTACGGCGCCCGCTACTTTGTCGGCCGGTATGAACACCACCTCCGGCGGGTCAACGGCTCCTGGAAGGTCGCCATGAAGAAGATCGAATTGCTCGATAACGACGCCCCTATCGAAAACCTGACTTTCATCTTGTAGGGAAGTCAGGGAACGAGGAAGCGATGAATATGAGCCGGGGGCAGGCAGCGCGTTGACGATAGGGGCCCCCACCCCAGACGCCGTCCTGAGCCTGCCGAAGGATTGCCACGCCCGCAAGCTCGCTGGAGCGTGGCGGAGCGCCGGCTGGCGGGCTCGCAATGACAGATCGGGCGCGGTGTCCATTCCCTGGGCCGAGGAGAGCGTTCAGTGTCCCTTTCGGTAGGCGACATCGCCCCCGATTTCGAGCTCGTTGGTACGGCCCCCGAGCCTTTTCGTCTCAGGGACCAGTTGGGTGAGCGGCACATAGTCATCGCGTTCTACGAGCTTGCTTTCAACGACGATTGCACCGATGAGATGCTCGCCTTTCAGGAGCTGCTGCCGCAATTCGAGGAAGCCGGCGCCGGCGTGGTGGGCGTCAGCCTCGACCCCAAGGGCGTGCTGGACTCCTTCGCCGGGTCCAACGGCCTGGCCTTCACCCTCCTCAGCGATACCTTCAATCACGAGGTGTGTAGCCGCTACGGGGCCTGGCGGACCGACCGCGGCTTCGCGAGCAGCACCGGGGGCATCGCCCGGCGGATCACCTACGTGATCGATAAGCAGGGCCTGGTGCGCGGAGTGATAGAGGACCTCCAGGACGTCCGCCAGCACGCGGACGAGGCGCTAAGAGTCGTTAAGAGGTTGGCATCGTAACCGCACAGTGCCTGTCTCTGTCATTTTGAGAGGCTGTGATTCGTCGTCATTGCGAGCCGGCGTACCGAACCAAGCCAGCACCGCCGAGGATCCTGCCGGCGTGGCAATCCGGGGCTGGAGAGGGCACCGCGCCTCAACGGAATGTCGCCCCCACCCCAGACGCCGTCCTGAGCCTGCCGAAGGATTGCCACGCCCGCCGATCGTCGTCGGAGTGAGTGAGGGCGCGAGGGCGGGCTCGCAGTGACGGATGCCAAGGCGTCGGCGGCGACTGCACACATAGGAGTCCTGCAAATGATCCTCAAATCGGAGTTCGCCAAAGTGACGGTTGAGTTGGACACTTCTGCCAACGGCCCCCGTCTGATGGTCAGGGACGACTTCTCCCAGCGCACGATCTACCTGGACCCTCTTGAGCTGGCCAGCATCGCCTGGCTTGATCACGAAGACCTGGCCGCCTTTGTCGACCCGGGCCGCATCACCGACCAGGTGGATGACGAACGTGTCGCGGCTCTCCTGGACGATCTCGACATGGAGGGCACGGCGCCGATTTAACGGCTTCAGTTCACCCGTCCGCAGTGCGTGGTGCGTAGTGAGTAGGGAGTGAGCCGGAAGATGAGCCCACTCACGACGCAGGAGTCACTACGCACGAGTTACAGGTCAGGCTTTCAGGTTAGGTTTAGAAGGGAGCACAAGCCATGCCGGAAGCAGCTCTGGCAGCAGTGAAGATTGGTCCCAGCAAAATCGAGGTCCGCGAGTTTCCCCTTCCCGACATCCCGCCGGATGCGGCCCTGCTTCGGGTCGAGGCCGCTGGGATGTGCGGCGCGTTCGCTGGTTACAAGCGTGAGCTACGCAAGCCAAGCCCGTACATCCTTGGGCACGAGAATGCAGGGGTCATCGTCAAGGCTGGGACGATCTTCCAGCAGCTCCATGGGGTTAGAGAGGGCGATCTCGTCACCATGGAAGAGTACCTCCCCTGTCTCCACTGCGATTGGTGCCGCACCGGTGAGTACCGCCTGTGCTGGGAGGTCGACCTCTTCAACAACCCTGAGGGCGTTCATTACGGCGGTGTGCCAATCGACGTTCCGCCCGCGCTCTGGGGCGGGTACGCACAATACCTGTATCTGCCCCTCAACTGCGTACCGCACAAGCTTCCGGCAGGCACGGACCTCGACGTCGCGGCCCTCGCTCTGCCGCTGGCCAACGGCGTCCAGTGGGCCTGCGTCGAAGGGGGCGCCGCACCGGGCAAGACCATCGTGATCCAGGGTCCCGGCGCGAAAGGGATGGGGTGCGTCCTCGCCTCCAAGATCTTCGGCGCCGACCGCATCATCGTGACCGGCCTCACTAGAGACACGCGCCGCTTCGAGGCCTGCAAGCGCCTGGGGGCGGACCACACCATCGACGTCCAGAAGGAGGATTTCAAGGACCGGATCATGGAGATCACGGGGGGCCAGGGCGTCGACGCGGTGGTAGATTGCACCTCCAGCGACAACGAGATGGTCGTTCTCCAGACCTTCGATGTCCTCAAGCGGAAGGGTGGGGTTGTGGTTACCCAGGCGTACGAGACCACCAGGTTCCCCCTGCGGACCCTATCAGCGAAGTATGTCACGCTGAAAATGTGCCGCGGCCACAGCTCCGCCAGTGTCCACCAGGCTGTGGAATGGATCATCTCAGGTAAGTACCCCCTGAAGGATCTCATTACCCATCCCTTCACCCTGGACAAGACCGACCAGGCGTGCCTCGCGTCCGGGGGCGAGGGGTCGAGCGACGCGGTCACCGTCCTTGTGAACCCTTGGCGGTAAACTGTTCCCGGTCACTTAGTAGCTGTCTCACTAATACGGTGACGAAGCTGGTCTTGTCACCCTGAGGAACGAAGGGTCTGGCGGCG
>CAZPYZ010000558.1:0-3169 GCA_964590215.1 uncultured Dehalococcoidia bacterium
GGGAGCCGGCTCCACCCTACCCTTTCGGGGAGGAGAAACCCCCCGAACCGAGGGGTGTGCGTTTGCGCGCCCGTCCTTAGCCTTGAGGCAAGACCAGAACCGGGAGGAGGCGGGTGCTAAACAAGATCATCGTTCCCTTGGACGCTTCTCGACTGGCGGAGCAAATGGTGCCCTACGCGGGGGCACTCGCGAAGGCCCTCGATATTCCGATAGAGCTCCTGTACGCCGTGGACCCTGAGACGCTGCGGGTCACCCGAGAAGAAGAGGAGCGCGGCTCCTTCGTGGACACGCTGGAGGACAACATCCAGAGTTGGGCCCAGACATATCTGCAGGGAGTGGCGGGCCGTCTGAACAACCTGGGGGTGAGGACTCAGGTCAAGGTGACGATCGGAACCCCAGAACAGGTTATCGTCGAAGCGGCGGGACGAAACGGGGAAGACCTGGTCGCCATGGCTACCCATGGGCGGACCGGCTTGCCCCGCTTGATCCTGGGGAGCGTGGCCGAGAAAGTGCTCCATCTTGGCCACATGCCGCTGCTGCTGCTTCACCCCCTGAGCCCCCTAGCGCCTCCAGCCCGCGCTCCCAAGACCCTCATCCTTCCCTTGAATTTCCCCAGCGCTGAGGAGGCGCTGCCTCTAGGCGGCTTCCTGGCAAGGAAACTGGGGACAAAGGTGCTGCTGATGCGAGTTCTCCGCCCCTACGCTCTGCGTATTCCCCAAGTAGTGCCTGTCGCACCAGGCGCCGTAGAGGCGCCCCCCGGAGTGGCGGAAGCGGGGGCGCGGGCTTACTTGGAGGAGCAGGTCCATTCACCTCACATGGTTCAAATCGACGCAGAAGGCATCGTGGTGAGTGGCGATTCAGGGGAGGAGCTGATGAAACTTGCGGCCGAGACTGGCGACGCGCTGGTGGTGATGGCGACCCACGCTCGGGCCGGTGTAGCTCGCTTGCTTCTAGGGAGTGTGGCGGACCGGGTCGTTCGCGGCCTTGGGGCCCCTGTGCTGGTGCTCCGCCCGGGGAGCTGAGGAAGCGGGGGCGTCCTGCCCCAATTAATCCCTGCCCATCGAAGCCAGTGGTCCGAAGGGGACACCGGCTAGCGCCGCCGCTAGCGCTGTCGCTTCTTCTTCGTGTACACACGAGGTCTGCGTCTCGCCGCAGAACCGGACTTCGTAGACCACCATCTGGACCCGTGCGATGTCGATGCCTTCCCAGCTACAAGGGTCGGACGGCACATGGTGAGTGACCTCGTAGATCTCGGCCCTCCCGTTGGGTCCTTCGACAGTGTTGTAGAGAGCCTTCGCCATACATTCCCCACGAACAGACAGGCGTGCCCAGTCTGGCGGACACGTGCAGGGTAACGGTCGTCTATCGAGCCACCCCTCCCCATAGGAGGAGTTTCGACCTACCCGAATGGGTAGTTTTCACTTATTGGACCGATTGAGGAGTTGCGGGATTAGCACAGCTCCCCTGGATGCCCCGAGTGATTCGTCAGCAGCATGGCGGGCACATCGTATGAAACCTGGGGCCCTTCATACTGGCGGTCCAGAAGCCTTCCCGGATTGGCGCCCCTCTCCACCGGCGTTCCTGCGAAGGGTGCGGGTAGTATCGGGCAAACGCTAACTGTGGGGTTGGATCGCGGTCCACCCGTCGCTCGGTCCACCCCCACGTACCTGGGACAACCCGTAGGGGCCCGGGGGTTCCGGCCCTGCACCTCTGTCCACCCCCACGTGCGTGGGGGCGGGGAGCCGCCCGCCGGCTCCACCTCATCCTCAGCGGCGCTGCCGTGTGGCATGGCCGATTTCCATCACGCCCCCCGGGGATGCCAGCGGCAGGGCCCGGGGTATTGCCTGGCTCTGATAAGGTATAAACGATAGTTATCGCGGCGATAGCGCCGGTCCATGCATGGCCGGCGCCAAGGAGGCCTTGACGCTCGGATGAGTTCGGCCACTGCGCTGCGGGAGGCCGGCGAGGCCGAGCTTCGCCGGGATTCAGGAGGACCTGTCATGGTAGTACAAGAGCGCATCGGTAGCACCGCCGTGGCGGAGAACCTCGAGTTTCCCTATCCAGGCATCCCGGCCACAGAAGACGGGACCAACATGGTGGTCTGGGTAGAAGCGGCTATCACCCAGGCAACCTGCGCCTACCCCATCACCTCCTCCACCAACATGGGCGTGGAATACCAGCGCCTGGTAGCTGATGGGAAGCTCAACGTGTGGGGCGAGCCGGTTGCCTTCATCGAGGCGGAATCGGAACACAGCTCCGCTTCCGCCTGCGAGGGGTTCGCCCTGGCTGGGGGGCGCATCGCCAACTTCACCTCGGGCCAGGGGCTGATCCTGATGAAGGAGGTCTTGTACACCATCGCCGGCAAGCGGCTGGGAGTGGTCTTTGACATCGGCGCCCGGGCCCTCACCTCTCAGAGCCTGAATGTCCACGCGGGCCACGATGACGTCATGGGATGCACCGACGTGGGATGGGGAATGCTCTTTGCCAAGAACGCCCAGGAAGCGGCGGACCTGTGTCTCATTGCCCGGCGGGCGGCGGAGGATTCGGAGACCCCGTTCATGAACATCCAGGACGGGTTCCTCACCACCCACACGGTGGAGCGCGTCCTCAAGCCGGAAGAAGAGCTGATGCGGGAGTACGTCCGGCATCCCAGCGAGAAGCTCTACAACCTCATGGACGTGGACAACCCCATCATGACCGGCCCGGTGCAGAACCAGGACAGCTACATGAAGGGGAAGATCGCGCAACGCTACTTTTACGATCAGGTCCCCGAACTTCTCCAGGCGGCCATGGACGAGTACTACCGCCTCACCGGACGGCGGTACAACTTCGTCGAGCCGTACAAGCTGGAAGACGCCGACTACGCCATTGTCGGTATGGGCTCCTTGGCGGAGACGGCCATGGCTGCCGCCGATTGGATCCGGGAGCACCAGGGGATCCGGGTCGGCGTCCTGAATATCACGGCTTTCCGGCCATTCCCCGGCCCCCAGATCGTGGAAGCACTGCAGCACACCAAGGCCTTCTCCGTCCTGGAGCGGCTTGACATCCCCCTCGGGCAGTCCAATCCGTTGACGGCCGAGATTAAGGCAGCGTTTGCCGATGCCATAGCGGGGGCCAAGGGATATCCCAGGATCGACCGTATCCCGCGTGTCTTCTCGGGGGCGGGAGG
>CAZPYZ010000559.1:0-3160 GCA_964590215.1 uncultured Dehalococcoidia bacterium
CACTACGGATCACGTGTCACCTCCCCCGGTTGACTGCTGGATGTCTCCGGATCTCATTGAGCGACCAGACCGCCGTCCATCACCAGGCCGTGCCCCGTGACGAAGGAAGCGGCGTCCGAGCAAAGCCAGACCACCGCCTCCGCCACTTCTTCAGGTGTCCCGAGCCGCCCCATGGGATTCCGTGCGCGCTGCTGTGCCTCTGCCTCGGCGCCCATGCGCAAGACCGGCGCCGTCATGGCCGTGGGGATAAAGCCTGGGCACACCGCGTTCACCCGGATGCCCTGCTGGGCATACTCCACTGCTGCGGCCCTGGTGAGGCCGATCACCCCGTGCTTGCTGGCATAGTAGGCCGCACCGAAGCGTCCGCCAATGAGGCCGGCCACCGAGGCGGTGTTGACGATGACCCCGCCTTCCTGGCGCACCATCTGGCGCAATTCGTACTTCATGCAGAGCCAGACACCTTTGAGGTTGACCGCAATGACCCGGTCCCAGGTCTCCTCCTGATAGTCACCCATCGGGACAAAGGGCGTCCCCAGCAGCCCGGCGTTGTTGTGGGCGCAGTCCAGGCGTCCGTAGATGGCGACGGCTTGATCAACGAGGGCCTCCACCTCTGAGTCCTGCGTCACATCGGCTTTCACGAAAATGGCCTCGCCCCTGGCTCCTGCTATGGTGCGGACGGTTTCCTCCCCGCCCGTCCTGTTGAGGTCCGACACCACCACCCGTGCCCCGGCTTGGGCGAACGCGAGCGCCGTCGCTCGCCCGATACCTGAGGCGCCTCCCGTCACCAGGGCTACCTTGCCCGAAAGCCTCTCACCCATCTTTCCCGGGCCCCCTTCGGCTATCTTAAAGCCACTCTCCCGTTTCCGCACCAGGACGCGGCAGCCTTCCGCTTCAACCGGGTCCCCTACCACCCCTTGAACCTAGGAGTGCGGCCGGAAAGCCGCACTCAGTCGAGGGGGCGGGGCAAACGACCGCTGCGTGAACCTGGGGTCCGGGGCGCAGCCCCAGTGTCACCGGCTTTCCGGCCGTGCTTCTCGACCTCGCCGCCGTTGAGGGACCTGCAGCGCGCTTTGGCCGCTCCTTGCTCTATACTCCCCCCGACAAGGGCTTTCACCCATCGAGCCAAGGGGACCCGAACATGAAGGGTGCGGCGCGCTCTGGAGGAGAAGGTGCCACCAATCATTGAAGGGGTGATTGCGAGACGCATCCTACTGAACTTCCGAGTGGACCCGGAGGTCGCACAAGCACTGACTCCCGCGCCGCTAAAAGTGAAACTCGCTAAGGATAACGCCCTCTTCGGAATATGCCTTCTACGCATCGAACGAGCCCGGCCCAAGGGACTACCGGAGTTCCTGCGTCTGGCTTCGGAGAATATGGCTCATCGCTACGCGATTCGGTTCGCCCAGCGGGATGGAGAAGAGGAGGGAGTCTTCATCCCCCGTCGCGAGACCGACGATGGCTTTGTCCAGCTCTTGGGCGGACGAGCTTTCCCTGGTTACGCCCACCGGGCCCGCTTCAGGGTCCAAGAGACGGCCGGCGGCTTGGGGATGGAGGTTCATACCGACAACGCCGTGGCCGACCTTCACGTACAGGCGAGGTGGCCTGCCACATGGCAAGGAAGCAAGGTCTTCGACTCCTTTGAAGACGCATCCAACTTCTTCCGACAGGCCCCATGCGGGTTCAACTGGGGACGGGGTGGTCGTACCCTCGAAGGGCTACGGTTGCAGACGAAAGAGTGGCGCATGGAGCCCCTGCAGGTGAGCGACCTCGACTCCAGGTTCTACGAGAACCGCACCCGGTTTCCGCAAGGGTCCGTCGAGTTCGACCACGGTCTATTGATGCGGGCCATCCCCCATGAGTGGTATGCGTTGAGCGATGTTCCCGAACTGGCTGGGGAGTTCGGAGAGCCCGAACCTATTTCGTACTAGCGCGCCTCACGGGCGGGTGACCCTCACCCCCCTTGGGCCCGTAATGAAACGCGGAGGGACCATCCATGGCAGAGATCACCTACGAGACCCCATCGAACCATGTGCGCCTCATCACCATGAACCGTCCGGAAACACTGAACTCCCTCAGCCCCGAGGGGAGCCGGTCGTTCCTGGAGCACGTCCGCGAGTTCCGCGATGACCCCGACGGTTGGGTTCTGATCGTGACCGGCGCGGGGGACCGCTCCTTCTCCACCGGCGCCGACCTCCGGGCCCGTGCTCAAAATGTTGTCACGGCTGCCGGGGTGCAGGAGCCACCGCCACCAGCCCCCCAGGTTCCCCGTGAGAGCCTCCACAGTTATCCCAGCATCGAGGTTTTCAAGCCCACCATCGCCGCCATCAACGGATATGCCCTTGGGGGCGGCTTGGAGACCGCCCTGTGGTGCGACCTGCGCATAGCTGCCGAGCATGCCGAGCTTGGCCTGCCCGAGCCGCGGCGTGGCAGCATGTCCATCAGCGGCGTAACCCGCCTCTCCCATTTCCTGCCCCGTACCCTTGCTATGGAGATGATCCTCACCGCGCGGCGCTACAAGGCCGCGGACTGCTACCGAATGGGCTTGGTCAACGCAGTCGTCTCCCTCGCCGAGTTGATGCCGACAGCCATCGCCTGGGCCGAGGAGATCGTTCGGGAGAATGCGCCCATGTCCAATCGCATGGCCAAGGAGCTTGTGTACCGAACAGAGCACATGCCAGTGCGCGATGCCCTCCAGGTCCAGTCGCTCTTTTCCGAGCGCCTGCGCCATCTGGCGCCGATGGACTATGCAGAAGGGCCGAAAGCCTTCACCGAGAAGCGTAAGCCGCACTTCGTCGGCCGGTAAGAGGGAGCTGGTCGCGATCTCGCGCATCACGGTAGCCGAGGTCGCTTCTGCGCTGGCTCGGCGTGCCCGCGAGGGCAGCCTCACGTCCCCAGAGCGGGATCCCGAGTTCAGAGCGTTTCGCCGGGATCTCGCCACCTGTGTGGTGGTAGAGCTGGAGGCGTCTGTTGCTCTCCGCACCCCTGCCACTGCGGCTGCGCACTCTCGATATGCTCCACGTCGCCTCGGCTCGCCTTGCTGTTCGACCGGGCACGGCGGCGCGGCGTCTCGACGTGCAGCTTCGTGAGTGCCGGGCCGCGGCCAACTGGAGACGGCAGCCTGGGCCGGGCTGCCGGTGATTAACCCTGAGGACCAGCCGTA
>CAZPYZ010000560.1:0-3149 GCA_964590215.1 uncultured Dehalococcoidia bacterium
CGTGTCGGGAAGAGTAAGTGAGGAAGGGAGTGAGGAAGGAGGAAGGAAATGAGGGCGTGACCTCTCTGACCTCCTTAGTTCATCGTTCCTGATATGAGAGACCGAATTCGGGTTGGGATCATCGGTCTGGGCTGGGGCAGCCTGGTTCACCTTCCTGCGCTCAAGCTGGTCCCCGAGTACGAGGTCATAGCCGTGTGCGGGCAAAGGGCGGAGCGCGCAGCGGAGATCGCGGCGCGGGCCGGGGTCCCGGAGAGTACGGGGGATTGGGAACAGCTCGCACAACGGGACGACCTTGACCTCATCGTCGTCGCGGCGCCGGTTGCTCTCCACTATCCCATGGTGGCTGCCGCGGTGCGCGGAGGGAAGCACGTCCTGTGCGAGAAGCCGATGGCGCTGAATGCGGAGGAGGCGCAGGCGATGGTTGAGGCTGCCGAGGGGGAGGGCGTCGCCAGTGCGGTCGGCTATCAGTGGCGCTGGGCGCCGGAACGCATGGCTGTTGCGGACCTCGTGTCCCGGGGCTTCCTGGACCAACCGCACCTCGCGCAGGTCAGCCAGACGGCCCCGATGTGGCATCCGTCCTCTGCGGCCCCGGTTCCCTGGAAGCTGAGTCTGGCCACGGGCGGGGGTTATCTGAACGCGGTGGCGTGTCATGAGCTGGACTATCTTTATTGGCTGTTCGGGGAACCGGAAGCGGTCTGCGGGGATGTGCGGACGGAGTTCCCGGAACGGGGCGATGCGGATGACACCTGTGCCATCCTGGTCCGCTTCAGGAACGGGGCTCTGGGACTGGTAACTGGGTCGGCGGTCAGTGGAGCCGCGACGCCTTACCGCTTCGAGGCCACGGGGACCGCGGGGGCGATCACCTATGTCGTGGGGTCGGAGGGGCCCAGAGGTCTCGTGTCGCCTCTCGGAGGTGGCCCGTGGCCCCTGGCGCCCGCGGTGCGGATGCCCCACGGCGGTGGGACACCGGACCCGGCGAGCCCGGTGCGGCGGCAGATCCAGGCCACGGCGCTGTTACTGGAGGACTGGCTGCCCCGGCTCCAGGGTGCAGGGATAGCCCCGGTGCCGGACTTTCGAGACGCCCTCTGGGTGCAACGGATGTCGGACGCCGCGCGCGTGTCGGCTGCCGGTGGCGGCTGGGTGGCCGTCGGGAAATAGGCGCTTGCCGAAGCCGAATCGACAAAACGTTGTCGCTGTTGGCGCAAGCGCCTAGACAAGGGCGGGCGGGCGTAGGAGCAAGGGAATCTGCCTGAGCACGGAATAGATGTACCAACACGCCCGAGTAGTGTTCCACGTGCCCGGAGGGCTCCCCGTCCCAGGCGCAGTCCCGGAACGGGCGTAGATACGTGTCAAGGGCTTACACCCGACGGAAATGCAGTGGATTGCGGGTTGGTAGTACGCGCTTCAGCGCGGGGGGACGGGCTCAGGTTGGTAGTGTGTGCTTCAGTCCGAGGGGCGAGACTCGGCTTCTGCTACCGCCAACGAGCTAGAGCGCGTACTACGAACAAAGTGGGAGGGCAGACGCCCCGTTCCTTGTCTTGCCGTGGGGCCGCCGCCTTCAGTCGAACCACTGGCCGGTGATCACCTTTTTCTCGGGGTAGGCCGGGTCGTCGATCGTGGTGCGAAAGGGTGGAAAAAGGACATCGACGATGATGCGCGGCGCAGGCTGAGGCCTCGCCAGTCGCTCAACCTGCTCACGTAGTTGCAACTGGCCTTCCAGCAGCGTGCCAACCAGTGCCGCAAGCTCGGAGTTACCAGGGCCGCCAAGGCTCTCCAACTGCGCCTGAGCCCGCCGCGCCCAGTCCGGCGCAGCCGGTTCAGCGCTCATCTGGACGCCCGGCCCGCCGTGGAGCACGCCGGGCGGGTTCCAGAGGACCACGGGCTTCATCTCGCCGTCGTAGTGGATAGACAGCTCGCCGGTCTCGTGAGAGTGGCGGACGCTGCGTTCACCCGGAATGAGCAGGAGCGCGGTGACGAGGATCTGTTCGTTGTGTAGGATCGTGTACCACTTCCGCCTGTGGTGCCCAGGGAGGCCCAGGCCGCGCCAGCCGTGCTGGTCGTCTGGAAGCAGGTACGGGTTGACCTCCATCTGGGCCATTGCCGCGCCACTATACGAACGAAGGGTCCCGCCGTCAAACGCGGTTTGACCTGCGGTCCCTTCTGGCATACCATCGTCCGGTACTGACGCCAACCGAACAAGGGAGAGTATCGCCATGACCACCAAAGCCCCATCCCTACGCGCCCAGGGCGTTGTGGCCCAGTTGAAGCAGTGCGGGATCACCCACGTCGTCTGGCTGCCCGACAGTGAGTCCAACTACATGTACGACGCGCTGCAGGCGGAGCCAAGCCTCACTCTGGTGCCCATCTGCCGGGAGGGTGAGGGGCCGGCCATCGCGGCGGGCTTGATGGTCGGCGGCAAGAACCCTGTCGTTCTCATCCAGAACACCGGCTTCTTCGAGTCGGGCGACGCCATCCGCGGCATCTGCAACGACCTGAAGCTGCCCATGCTCTTGATGATCGGCTACCGCGGTTATAAGGGGCCGGGCGTCGTCTCGCCGGATTCGGCGGCAGTGTTCCTGGAGCCCATGCTCAAGACCTGGGCTATCCCTTACCACATTGTCGACAACGACAGCGAGGTCCAACGGATCTCCCAGGCCTACCAGGAGGCCCAGGCCGGGTCCCGGACCGTCGCCGTCTTGATCGGCAGGGAGTACGAATAACCCGCACCCTGACCCCTCTCCCAGAGGGAGATGGAACTATAAGGGAGGATCGTTCCCATGATGGAAGACACCGACGCGCTCCGCCTGTTGGCAGCCGAGCGAAAGGACGAGGTAGTCATCACCACTATGTCCAGCAACTATGACTGGACCCGGGTTTCCGAGCCGGGAGACCGCTACCTGCCGGTGAGCGGCGCCATGGGAAAAGCCTCCTCGGTAGCTCTGGGCCTCGCCCTGGCCCGGCCTAATGTCAAGGTCTGGGTGCTGGACGGCGATGGCTCCCTGCTCATGAACCTGGGCACCCTGGTTACCATCGGCAACGCAGCCCCCACCAACCTCGTCCACTTCGTCTGTGAGAATGGCGCCTACGACACCACCGGCGGCCAGCCGACCCCGGGCGCCGGGAAGGTGGACTTCGCCGCGGTGGCCCGC
>CAZPYZ010000561.1:0-3143 GCA_964590215.1 uncultured Dehalococcoidia bacterium
GCCCGCCCCTGTCTAGGCGCTTGCGCCAACAGCGACAACGTTTTGTCGATACGGCTTCGGCAAGCGCCTAAACCCAAGGGCGTGGCCACGCCGCATGGAGGGTGGGCAAGCAGCTGGCCCGACCCCTTGGCGCCGGGAACGCGAGGCCCGGCAGGCTACTTCAGCAGCGCCAGATAGAGTTCTTGCGTGTCCGGCCCCGGCGCTGTGCTGAGGTCGTCGGAGAGGAGCTTCCGTAGTCGCAAGAACACCCGCAGGGCCTCCGGCCTGTTCCCTGTGGCCTGGTGCGCCTGCATCAGGAGGAGGTAGCTGCTTTCCCGGTAGGGGTCGAGCGCGACGGCTGCGGCAGCGGCTTCCACGGCGAGGGCAGGCTCATCCGTCGCGAGCCAGACCCGGGCCAGGCACTCCAGGGATCTCATCAGGTAGCGCTCCAGCTTCTCGCGCTGAGCGTCGGCCCAAGGGCAGTTGTGGCCAGCCAGAAACGGGCGGCGGGAGATGCTCTCGGCGACGCAGGCGGGGCCGAAAGCGCTCCTGGCCTGACCCGCGCGCAGGGCGCCCTCAGCGGCGTCAAGGGCAAGGGTCGCGGCGTCTATGTCGACCCAGGTGTCCGGCGGGACTTGAAGTTGGTACTGGCCGGTGGCTCGAGCGATGCCGGCTTCGGGCGCCCGGCGCGCCAGGAGCGCACGCAGGCGACTGACCAAGGCGTAGAGGGCGCTCTCCCAGGCAGCCGGGATATCGCCCGGCCACAGGACCTCCGCCAGCTCCTCGTGAGGAACGGGCCGGGCGTGATGGGCCGCCAGGTAGGCGAAGGCCACGCGAGACTGCCGGCCGCGCATATCCCGCTCGTCGAAGGCGAGGACCTCATCGGTGGCCAGGCCGACTCGACCGGCGAGATAGAGGCGGATCTTCACGGTGGGGCCCCACGGCCAAGGAGGGGATTCCATGCCAAGTTCTTGCCAAGATCAGGGCAACCCATGGCCCCTATTATGGGGCCACCCTATCCGAAGGAGGCGATTCCATGGCAAAGGTAATCAACTGCCCGTGCGGGTGGTCGGTACGAGCCGATAACGACGAGGAGCTGATCCGGCAGGTGCAGCAGCACGCGAAGGAGACCCACAACCAGGAGGCGAAGCGGGAAGAGATCCTCGCGATGGCCCAGAACGAGTAATGGGAAATGCTAGAATGGCGGGGCTGGGGCTGTAGCTCAGTTGGGAGAGCGCGGCGTTCGCATCGCCGAGGTCAGGGGTTCGAGTCCCCTCAGCTCCACCACAGTCAGTCAGCAAACCCGCCCCGGGTGTTCCCGGGGCGGGTTTTGGCCCGGCGGTCCCCTCGCCAGGGCTAGAAGGGGAAGCCCTTCAAGCCCTGGAGGCCCTTGAGGGCGGAGATGTCCCCCGTGTGGCTCTGGACGTGGCCGATCACGAGGTTATAGAGAGCCCAGTTGAGGGACTGTTGCCCCAGCCCCATGGCCGATAAATCGAGCTTGCGGTCCAGGTCTTCCGGCTTCAGGCCACCGATGTACCGTCCGGCAGCGTCGAACACCGCCGCGGTATAAGCCTTCAAGCCAGGCTGGTCCAGCCCCACCGCGCGCGTCCAATCTCTCCAGGTAGTCCGGTCCGGGGGGAGTGGCTGGCTGACGCCTGTCTTGCCGGCCCAAACGCCCGCTGTCAGGAGGTCCTTCCCCTGGAACAGGCCGTGAACAAACTCGTCTGTTTCATAAACCGTGTGCACGTAGGTGGTCAAAAGGGAGTTGGCCGTCCCCGGTGGCACCCAGTAAAGTTGCTCGGCAGATATTCCTTCCGCGGTGGTCTCGAAGTACCAGCGGGTGCTTTCCCACTGTTCCGCGAGGGCTGATACGGCGTCCATGGTCGTTGCCTCCTGTACTTGGATGAACCTGTGCCGACGTTCCTATCGCCCGGCCGCCGCAGGCTCGCGGACAGGCGCCAGGACGAAGTCGTACTGGGCCGAAAAGTACGGGCGGTCTACCCCGCGCTTGTCGAGGTCCGCTGGGTCCTGGTGCCGTTGGAGCCTCACCACGAGGCTGTCTTTCACGGAATCGGCCACATCCGAGTCCAACCACGGATCACCCGCGAAGTAGAGCTGGGTGGTCAGTGGGCGGTAATCGCCGTGGCTGAGCTTCAGGTGCAGATGGGCGGGACGGAACGCGTGCCGCCCCATGGCGGCGACGAACCGACCGGTAGGGCCTGCCTTCGGGATCTCGTATGGAGCAGGGACCACTGTCCGCACCTCGTAGCCGCCGTCCGTCCCGGTCTGGAACCGGCCTCGGAGATTGTACTCCGGTGCGCCTGGGAAAAAGTTCGAGTAGATCCCGGTAGCATCAGCTTGCCACACGTCCAGCATCACGCCGGCCAGGGGCGACCCATCTGGCGCGCGCACTCTGCCCGAGAGAATAAGCACGTCCCCCGGCTCGTCCGGGCGGTGTGGCAGCTCGTAGGGGGGCTGGAGGAACGGCGCTCCCTCCACGTAGAAGGGCCCCTGGGCCACTGCCGACGTCCCGTCCCGCCCGGCAAAGTTGGCGTCGATGATCCTGTGCTCCACGAAGACGTCCAGGAAGAGCGCGATCTCACCTGCCCGTCCCAGCTCGTCCAGGAACGCCACGGCTTGCCGGTACTCGGCATGGGTAACGGCGTGCCTACGCACGATGCCCTCAATGGCTGTGGCCAGATCGCTGAAGATCGTGGCCAACCTTGAATCGATGATAGAGGCTGACATGGCATTCTCCTTATCCCAGCGCCGAAGCGCTTATGCGATCACAACCGGAACGTCGCGACGCAGGATAGCCGCATAATGGCTCCGCCTATACCGTGCCTCCTTCCCCGGATGATCGAGCAGATGTTTGGACGTGCCGAAGTATGGGGCTCCCCTGAACATGGCGCATCCACGGAACGGGATATTCTGACAGGGGCAGGGGTGGATATTTTGGGTGCCGGCGAAGGGTATCCCGTTCAGGGGAGGGATAGGCCGCGCACCGCAGAGGGGCACCTTTGTGCCAGGATCGCTCCCCTGCTGGGCCAAGGCTGGCCAGGAACGGAGCCCGATCAGACGGGGTGCGCGCCCGTTTCCGGCGCGATGAGGCGGTGTTCCACAGCCCAGGCCGCTATCTGGGCGCGGGAGGTGAAGTCCAGTTT
>CAZPYZ010000562.1:0-3137 GCA_964590215.1 uncultured Dehalococcoidia bacterium
GACTCCTGACCCGTCATGGGTCGTGATGCGTGATGCGTGATGCGTCAGAAGGGGCGGTAATGATGTGTATCACGGGTCTCGAATCACGCATCACGCATCACGCATCACAGGGAAGGCCGTCGGGTGTGCCAGTCGGTGGCCCCCTGAAAGGCGTCAGCCACTCGGAGGATGGTCTCCTCGGCAAGAGGGCGGGAAATGATTTGCATGCCGACGGGAAGACCACCGACAAAGCCAGCGGGAATACTGATCCCGGGCAGGCCGGCGATGTTCACGGGGATAGTGCAGACATCGCTCAGGTACATCTGCAGAGGGTCGTCCACTTTCTCTCCCACTTTGAACGGCACGGTCGGTGAAGTGGGCGTCACGAGGGCATCGAAGCGCCGGAAGGCCTCATCGAACTCACCCCGGATCAGGGTCCGGACGCGCTGGGCCTTCACGTAGTAGGCGTCGTAGTAGCCGGCCGACAGTGCGTAGGTGCCGAGCATGATCCGCCGCTTCACCTCGGGCCCGAAGCCCCGCTGCCGGGTCTTCTCCATCGCATCCCACATGCTCTCCGCGTCCTGGGCCGAGTACCCGTACTTCACCCCGTCATACCGGGCCAGGTTCGATGACGCCTCGGAAGGAGCGATGATGTAGTAGACGGCCAGGGCATAGGGCGTGGTTGGCAGGGAAAGGCTCTCGACGGTGGCGCCCAACCGTTCCAGCTCCTTTATCCCCTGTTGAATGGCTGCGGCCACCTCGTCCTCTATTCCCTCGACGAAATACTCCTTGGGCACCCCCAGTTTCAGGCCCTGCAGGTCCCCCGTTAAGGCGGCCCGATAGTCAGGAACCGGCTGGGCGATGGAGGTGGCGTCCCAGGGGTCGTGCCCTGCGATGGCCTGGAGCACGATGGCGCAGTCCTCCGCGTCCCGGGCGAAGGGGCCGATCTGGTCCAGGGAAGAGGCGAAGGCGACGAGGCCATAGCGGCTGACCCGGCCGTAGGTCGGTTTGAGGCCGCTGACGCTGCAGAAACCGGCGGGTTGCCGGATGCTGCCGCCGGTGTCGCTCCCTAGAGAGTAAAGACACTCGCCGGCGGCGACCGCGGCCGCCGATCCGCCGCTGCTGCCGCCGGGAACGCGGTCGAGGTCCCAGGGGTTCCTGGTCGTGAAAAAGGCGGAGTTCTCGGTGGAAGACCCCATGGCGAACTCGTCCATGTTGCCCTTGCCGACCATCACCATCCCAGCCTCATGCAGCCTGCGGACGACCGTGGCGTCGTAGGGGGGGACGAAGTTCTCGAGCATCTTGGACGAACAGGTGGTGCGGACGCCTTTGGTGCAGAGGACGTCCTTGATGACAGCGGGGATTCCGAGAAGAGGGCCTTGCTCGCCTGCCGCCAGCCTTCTGTCTGCTTGTTGGGCCTGCTGCAGGGCGAGGTCCGCGGTGACCGTCACGAGGGCCCTGATCCGGCCCTCCACGATCCCTATCCGGTCCAGGACCGCTCGGGTCAGCTCTACGGAAGAAATCTCCCGGCGGTCCAAGAGGTCTGCCGCTTCGTGGATAGTGAGTGCGTTAAGGCTCACTTGAGCAGACCGACCAGGGGGACTAGGCGCTCGTTGACTGGGTCCACCATCAACCTGGCGCCTTCCAGCGTGTAGGCCCCTATCAACGGCTGAGAATCTGGTGTACCGAAGATACACCACGTGTGGGTTCGCTGTTCTTCCACCTCAACCTGGACTTCGGCGACTGGCTGGAGCATGACTCTCTCATCGGCGAGGATAGAACGGAGTTCCTGTTCGGGAGCTATCCCGAGTTCCTCCAAGAGAGGCGCTGGCACCATCGAATAGCTCGACCCCGTGTCGACGAGGGCTTCAACCGCAATGGACCGAGTCCGGTCCAGGCTATAGACGCGGAGGGTGCGAGGGAACGGGCTCATTACTATCCCTCCAGGACGGCCCGAACCCGGAACTGCCCTTCTTCCTGTTGCGGCGCGTTGGCGAGGACCTCTTCGGAGGGGTAAGAGGGGCGGGACCCGTCGTCTCGCATGACATTCTGCAGTTGGACGGCGAAGGCGGTGGGCTCGATGCCCTCGGTGGCCAGCCCTTGCAGGGCTTCGAAGTGATCCAGGATCTGGGAGAGTTGGAGCCGGAGCCGTTCGACCTCCTCGGGCGTGACCGCAACCCGGGCCAACTGGGCAATGTGATGCACTTCTTGGGTGGTGAGCACGGCCTTAATGATAGCGCAGAGGACACGCTGGAGGACCCCGGGCTATGATCTACCCGTGGGAACGCTGTTTCTCGACGTCGAGGCGAACGACAATTGCCCGTACTCCATGCAGTTGGTGTTCTCGACCTTGCAGGAGCCGAGAGAGGTTCGTTCAGTGAAGCTCTACCTCAGCGGCCCCGAAGGAGCTCTTTTCGACGTGACCGGCTGGGAGGCTGGTGGCCGGCCCTGTCCTGCCCGTTGCGTGATGGTGGAGGACTCCGGCCAGGGACGGGCCTATCTGGTGTACGGGGGAGACGGTGGGATCCGGTATCGCTCGGCGGGATCTGGTTCTTGGGACGTCTCAGACTCCCGGCAGTGGGGCGAGTCTCACTCGCTCATCGCCGAGGTGGAGGACATTGTATGGGCCGAGGGGTGTCAGTAAGTCAGTAAGACTGTAAGCCAGGCAGTAACGTTCGGTTAGGTTTGCCCATGGAGCAGATCTTGGTCAGTGCGTCGCCGGAAACGACCTTCAGGTACCATGTGGATTTTCCCCGGCACAGCGAGGGGGCCGCCCATCCCCTACCCTCACACAAGTCACTCGGGTCCCATCGAGGCAGGCACTCAGTTCGGATCCCTGGGCCACATGCTTGGTCCGGATTTTCATGACCTTGTGAGGGTCTCCGAGCTGGTCATGAACGAACGCATCCTGTTTGACGTGCAGACGGGGAACAGCCTGCCTGCGGCACGGGTTCACGCTCCGAGAGGGAGGCGACGGGACGATGCCCACCGAGGACCTGAACCGGGCGGGGGCTGTGTTTCCCCTTGCCGTCATCGCTCGCATCCTGGCGGCGACAGGCACCCGGGCGGGGAGTCTTCAGGGGGACCTGGCCCGGGTCAAGGAGCGGCCGGAAAGCCGCACTCAGTCGAGGGAGGCGGGGCAAACGACCGCTGCGTGA
>CAZPYZ010000563.1:0-3127 GCA_964590215.1 uncultured Dehalococcoidia bacterium
GTGGAGCCTTGGGATCCCCACAGTAGCGCCGCCTTCACTCTGCGGACCCGCATTCACGTCCCGGACCTGCCACATCAACGGTCCGGGTGGGAGAGCGGCCACGGAGCCCGTGGCCAGGGGGGCGACGCTAAAGCCGGGGAGGACCCGCACGGGCCCTGATATGGTCGTGCTATCCGTGGGGCGCAACCAGTGGGCCCAGGCCCAGACCAGGCCGGCGGTGTCGCCGGAGAGCCGCACCCGGTAGGTGAAGGGCCCGGCGGTGGCGTAGGGCGGCACCGCCTCGCTCAGCCACAGCGCGGCGTTCCCCTCCACTCCCCGGAAGCCGCTCCTGGTCGGGTTCGGCCCGGGTGCCAGGAATGTGGTATCCGGGGCGATTGTCCCCGCCAGGAAGATGTCCCGGACCTCGGCCCCGCCCGGGTTCTTTAGCGTAATCGCGTAGGTGGCCTCGTTGCCGGCACGGGAGACGGACATGGTGAGGATCAAGCCGGGCGTGGCGTGCGAGGTCGCCTGTTCGCGGACCTCTCCGCCACCGACCTCGTCACGTGCAGCGGCGTCGGGCGGGCTCGCGGTCAGCAGGAAAACGAAACTGAGGAGCAGGGCGACGCGCAATGACTGAAGGAACATGTCTGGGGTGCCTCCTTATCGTTGGGTAGGTAACCTGCCGGTGGTGAGACACTATACAGCGGGCGAGCCCCGGCCGGCATGGCGGTCCCAAAGGCTCAGTGGAGGCAGATTACAGCGAGTGCTGGTTGGGCAGGTCGAGGGCGATGGCAAGGGCCCGCTCTAATTGGGCCAACGCTGCAACTGAAAGCGCACCACGCAGCCGCCCCAGGCGGGATTTATCTAGCGCGCGGATTTGTTCAGCCAGAGCTACCGAGTCGATATCGAGTCCGCCCTCGGGCGCCCGAAGCAATAGGTGGCTGGGATAGAGGCGCCGGCCATGGCGGTACGTAGTGCACGGAACCACAATGACCACGGGGCTGCTGGCATTGATGGCATCGCGACTGACCAGGATAACCGGACGCGTCCCCGCCTGTTCTGAGCCCGCCGTTGGGTCGAGCCGCGCATCATAGACCTCACCCCGCCTCACGGCCGTCCTCGCCGCGTCGCAGTGCCTCCCAGTCAGCGGCCGCGAACTCGGAGGCGATAGCGTGGGCCTCCTGGTGATAGTCACGGTCCTCCGCCATCCCCGCAAACCCGGCATCGATGGCCAGCCGCTCCTGCGCGGCTAGCTCGCGCTCCAGTGACCGCGCTACCAGCTCATTGCGGCTTCGTGCTTTACCCTCCCGCACCGCCCTGTCGACAGCGTCCAGCAAATGGATAGGGAGCGACAGGGTTGTGCGGACAGTAGACCGAACCATTGTCGTTCTCGGCCTCCGTCCTAAGATGTCGAACCTGATGACGTTCTAGTCATCAACTATGCGGCTTGGCTGTTCCTCTGTCAAGAGCCCCAGCCGCTTCGGCTGGAGCCCAACGTCCCCGAGGGCGCAGGCAGGATGCCTGCACACCACTAGCGGAAGCTCAGCGGGTTGGGTGGCTCCAGGAAGCTGGCAACCTCCTCTCCTTTGGGGATCAGCAGGGCGGCGATGGCCACGGCCTTGGAGGTACCCGTGTTCTTGGTGGTGACCTTGGCCCCCACCTGCTCCACCCAGAACTCACCGGCGTTTGATGGTGCGGGTGACGCCCTCGTCGGTGTGGGCCACGGTGCGCTCCAGGAGGTGGACCATGACCGGGCCGGGGTGGTGATGCAGGGCGGTCCTGGCCCCCGGCTGCCACTCGGCCCGCAGCAGGAGCAGGTCGTAGGGGCCGTCTCTGAGCCCCACCAAGTCCTCGCTCTCGTAGGACAAACTTTGTGTTGACCCACCAGGCGCCGCGCCGCGGTTCACGCTGCGCTCGGCGTAGAACGCCAGCCAGTGCAGCGGGCTGTCGGTGCGGTTGGCGCTGACGAAGGGGAGGCCCGGCTTGATGATGTGCCGCTTCCGGGGCCGAAGGAGTTGCTCACGCCGTCCTGTGCGAAGTGGCGGACGCCTCCCAGGATGTAGACGGGCCTGGGCTGCGGCGTGCCGGGGCTCGTGAGCCCGCCCTGGGCTGACCCGGTCGACTCCTGGACCCGCCAGAACAGCGGCCCCGGGGGGAGGGCATCCACGGAGAACGTCGCCCAGCAGGCGAGGGCACCGGTTCTCCATTTTCGTATCCGGCACCCCAGCAGAATGAAAAACCCGGGCCCCCTTGGCCCTCACCTAACCCTCTCCCAGAGGGAGGGGGGATTTTCAAGGGAATCGCGAAGGGCTCACTGCCGGCTACTTGGTCCTCTCCTCCAGGTCAGGAAATAGCGTTGGCACCGGGACGCCGAGCGCGGCCGCGATGCGGGGCGCCCAGCGGCGGACCGTGGCAGGGGTCGCCCAGCCGTTGATGACGCTGGAGAGGTGAACGCGGTCCATGGAGAGCGCGGCGGCGAGGCCAATGATGGTGACCCCGTGGTCCCGCAGGTAGCGCTTGACCACGGTTTCGCCCCGGTCGAATGGAATAGAACGTAAGTTCTTATTTCCCATAGCCAACGTTATAAGCCTATGCGGCGGGGCGTGTCAATAGCCAAAAATTCCCGGTCGCGGCGCCTTGACCCGCATCATCATCAACAAAACCAACATCAAAACCAACAACACCTCCCCCTTGACAGTATAGAACGTATGGTCTAATCTAACCGTGATGGAGGGTCCTGAAGAAGGGACGGCCTCCATCTCACTTCTCAGGACCCTCTGTCATCAGCTTGCTTATGCAGACGGAGGACCATGCAATCACACCGACTTCCCCAGAGCGGGCAGGGCCTGCGGCAGGATCAAGACACCGCTCAGCCGGCGCCGCCCGCTGCACTGGCTTCAACCGCCGGGGACTCCAGTGCGGCCGTCTGGTGGTTCCTGGGCGCGGGGTGTGTCGTTACCATGGCCGTGCACTGGGCGCCGACCCCCGGGGCAACCGGCGCACCGGTAAGCCCGGCTCCTACGGCCGGACGGCTCCACCTGGAGTTCCTGATCGCCTGCGGGAGCTCCTCAACGTCGAAGGCCTCAGCGAGGAGATCGCGACCTTCCGCGTCATGGTCCGGGACGCTGCTGCCGCCAAACCGAAGGAC
>CAZPYZ010000564.1:0-3124 GCA_964590215.1 uncultured Dehalococcoidia bacterium
GGGCGTGGTGCGTCGTGCGTAGTGCGTGATGCGTAGTGCGTAGTGCGTAGTGCGTGGTGCGTGAGGCGTGGTGCGTGGTGCGTGGTGCGTGATGCGTGATGCGTGATGCGTGACCGGGTGTCTGGGACGCGCGCAACAGGGCGGATAGCTTCCTGCCACGTTCACAGGAGGGGAAGATGTTGCTCCAAAAGGGTTGGCAAGTTGCACTGGTCGTTGCCAGTTTGTTCCTGGTCGGGTGCGCCCAGGCAGCGCCGCCCGGTAGCGGGGAAAGGGTAGCAGAGGTCAAGGTTGGGGATGCGGGGCTGGACCCCTCCCGGTGCGAGCCGGGGAAGGAGTGGTGGCGGGCGCCGGGGCCTGCCGTGCGGGGCGGCGTCGCGGTGATGGCCGCGAACGACATCACTCACGGGGACCTCACTACCTTCGACCGGGGAAACAGGCCGGGGTGGCGGGTCTACCAGGAGCTGCTGGTGACCCGGGGCTGCTACAGCGGCGACGTCACGGTGGTGCCCTACCTGGCGAAGTCCTGGGACATCTCGAGCGACGGCCTCACCTGGACGCTGAAGCTCCAGGACAACGTGCGCTGGCACAACAAGCCGCCGGTGAACGGCCGCCCGTTCACCTCAGCCGATGTGACGTTTTCCATCGGCCATCAGCTCGCGGGCGGCTTCGCCCGCAGCCATTGGACGGGCGTGGAGAGCTCCCAGGCGCCGGACCCCCAGACGGTGGTGCTGCGTTTGAAGGAGCGGGACGCGGACTTCGCCCTCAAGATGGCGTCCCGGGAAAACGTGATGGTCGCCAGGGAGGTCAAGGAGCAGTACGGGGACTTCAAGCAGGTCGTCATCGGGACGGGGCCCTACGTGGTCCGGGAGATCAAGCCGGACCTGGAGATAAACGTAGACCGGAACCCCGACTACTGGGAGATGGGGATCGACGGCAAGGCGCTGCCCTACGTCGATGGCGTCCGCCATGTGCGGTTGGAGTACACCGCTGAGGTGGCCGCGATGCGGACGGGGCAGATGGACATCGGGAACACCCTGGCCTATCGCAAGCTGGACTGGGAGGCGATGCGGCAGGGAAACCCCAAGCTGGTACCCTTCGAGGCGCTACAGGCCACGTACCACGGGGTGTGGTTCAATCACAAATCCAAGCCCTGGGACGACGTGCGGGTGAGGAAGGCCGTGGCCCTGGCGGTCGATTCGGAAGACCTGGTGGCCAGCAACCGCGGGGGCGTGGCGCTGTCGGGGTTCATCCCAACCTTTTTTAAGGACTACGCGTGGCCAGAAGCGAAGCTGAAGGAGAAATTCGCCCGCGACCTGCCGAAGGCCAAGGCGCTGCTTGCGGAAGCGGGCTACCGCGCTGGGGACATCAAGGCGGTGCTGAAGACCTCCTCCGTTTATGCCGAGGACGCGGAGGTCGTGCAGCGGCACCTCAAAGATCTGGGCATCGAGACGACCATCGATTCGGTGCAAGGGGCTTTCAGCCCGGTGGTGCGGGGGAAAGACTTCGACATCGCAGCAGGGGTGATCGGAGGGTCACCGCTGGTGGGCTACTTTGCGGGCGAGGTGGTCCGCACCGGCAGCTCCTTCAACTACTGGAACCTCTCGGACCCGCAGGTGGACGCGCTGGCGGAGGCCCAGGCCCAGGAGTTGGACGAGGCCAAGCGGAAGCAGACCATCGACCGGCTGCAGGACCGGCTCTACGAGATCATGCCCTGGGTCCCGACGGTGGCCCGAATCTACTTCTATCTCCACTCCTGCCGGACCAAGAACATGCAATACATCCCCTCCAACAACACCCATAACGAGCAGTTCGCCACCCATTTGTGGCTGGACCCCACGGGGTGTTAGGGGCGGAAGGCGGAGGGCAGAAGGCGAAAGCGCGCGGGCGAGGGGTGCGGGCGATGAAAACGGAGAGGGACCGTTTAGTCATGGCACTGTTCGGCGGATTCGACGCGATGGGTGTGGCCTTAGACCGCTTCTACCCGAAGGTACCAAGTGGGAGCAGTCCGGAAAGTCGAGCAAGCACACCCCGTTCGGCTGGTCGCGGCCAAGGGTAGTCGCGACCACCCGCGGCCTTGATGCTGCAATAGGGGGTTGCGGATGGTAAGGAATTGTGCGTTACCTCTTGGGCCGTACGGGATTGGAAGTCTCAGCGATTGGATTGGGAGGCGGCGGCATCGGTCAGGTGTGGGGCCCGCTGCTGGTCCGGACGGTTACCCTCTCTCAGCGCTGCCGACCCCTCTTCCTTCCGTCGGCCTTGTGTCCCAGGGGTGCTAGAAGCTAGAAGCACGGCCGGAACGCCGGTGACGCTGGGGCTGCGCCCCAGACCCCAGGTTCACGCAGCGGTCGTTTGCCCCGCCTCCCTCGACTGAGTGCGGCTTTCCGGCCGCACTCCTAGGCGAGCCTAACGGACGGACTTGACGTTGGTGGCCTTGGGCGTGCCGCGTCGCTCGTCCTTGCCCAGGTCATAGCTGACCCGTTCGCCTTCCCGGAGAGCATCGTAGCCGCTGCCCTGGACATCGCTGCGGTGAAAGAAGAGGTCCTTACCGTTGGTCCCCGGGCCCTCGGGCAGGATGAAGCCGAAGCCGCGATCGCTGACGAGTTTCTTGATGGTGCCGTCCATGAGAGGTGCTCCTATTACTGAACTAGGGTTCATGATATCATATTCGTGTTGCACGCGACAGGGGATGCAGACCATCACGGAGGAATTCCCGGTATGGCGTCTTGGAGTTTCCTGACGAATCACGCTTTGCTGCTGGCCCACATCAACCGGCGTTCCGACAGCACGGGGTTGGAAATAGCCCAGGCGGTGGGGATCACGGAACGAGCGGCCCGGAAGATCATCGCAGACCTCCAGGAAGCGGGCTACATCGAGGCGGAGCGGGTCGGCCGGCGCAACCGCTACCGGATCGACGTGCGGAGGCCGCTGGGACGCATCGGTGAGCGTGAGCTGACGGTGGGGGAGCTACTGGACCTGATCTGGGGACGGGACTACGAGCGGTGCCAGGCCGAGGGGCATGCCACCGTTGGGCAGGGAGCACGGGGGGCGAGCTGATGCAACGGGCGGTGTTGGGCCAGCCGCGCAGGGGCGGCCCAATAGCCCGCCGTTTCAACGGCGGGAAAGG
>CAZPYZ010000565.1:0-3122 GCA_964590215.1 uncultured Dehalococcoidia bacterium
ACCAGTATGGAAACCGGTTGGAGGAACACGCGGCGGAACTGGCGGAACATTTCGCCCAATCGACGGATCCCGGAGACCTAACCAAAGCGGTCCACTACGGAGAGATAGCGGCCGGTCGTGCTTCGGGCGTGTACGCCCACAGTGAGGCCGCTCGTCACTTGGAGCGCTGTCTGCAAATCCAGGAGGTCCTGGATCCCAAGGACACTTCTAGGCGCTGTGATCTGCTCCTCGCGCTTGGGGACGCCCTTGCGCCAGCTGGCGAGCCATTACGGGTGGCGAGAGAGGTGGCCGAGCGTGCATATGCCTTGGCGGACGTTCTTCAGGATTCGGCCCGAGCCTCTCGGGCTTGCCGGCAGGGCTTCGACTGCCTGCTGCAATACGGCGCCGCCTCCATTATCGCCACGCCAGAGGCCAGACGGTGGATCGATCGGGCGGATAGCAATGCCGCACCCGACTCCGCCGAGCGAGTCGTCGCCGATCTGCTTCGCTCTTACATGCTGGACAGCACCGGGGCGTTCCGGCACGGCAGGCAGGTTGCGCAAGCCGTTTTGCTGCTGGCTCGGGAGCTTAACGATCCAGAGATCTTCTGTCGTGTAGCCTCGAGCATCCTCAACCGTGGGTGCGCTCCTCAGCACTACCCTGAGCGCTTGAGCTTGGCGGAAGAAGCCTTAGAGCGGCGGCTGGAAGTGCTCAGCGTGGTCCGGCGATGCCTCGTCCTGGAGAATTCGGGATACGCGTACTTGGATGCCGGCCAGCGCCCTCAAGCCGAGGAGCTATGGCGTGAGCTCGCTGAGTTGGGCGACCGTTCACAGCACCCGGCCGCGCTGCTGCGACCCATCTCCTTCGAAATACTAACAGCGGTGCTCGACGGCCGGCTAGAGCAGGCACTGCTCGCTGCTGAGCGCCTGGTCGCTCGGGCAGACGAGCTGGGCGCCCCGGTCATGGGACGCCAAATCGCGGCCGTCAGGGCACTGCGGGCCCGGCTGTATGCTGTATATGGGTGACGCTGCGGACGCGCTTACCCGCCTAAGGGAGGCGCGTGAGATGGTCGGTGGCGAGGAGGGGCCGCGCTTCGAACGTCAAGCCTCACTCGTCCTCGCACACCTTGGCCGCGTCAGCGAAGCCCGAGACGAACTCCACCGGTTCTTGAACGACTACCACATCGGTCCAGAGGAGGATGAAACCCCTGCCGGCGTCCTCCTCCGCCTGCTTGAGTCCGCACTCCTGGTGAACGCACGAGAGGTAGTGGCCTTTCTGGCCAGGCGGCTGGCGCCGGTGGCGTCGTCGGCTATCTGTGATCAGGTTGAACTTACCTGTGTGGCTCGCCATCTCGGGGCAGCCGCAGCATTCCTGGGTGAGCCGGAGCAGGCCAGGATCTACTATCACCAAGCCCTGGAAGTATGCGAGCAAATCCGCTTCCGCCCCGAGATCGCCCTCACCCGCCTCGGGCTCGCCGAGCTGCTGCTGGAGGAAGCGGTCAGCTATCAGCGGTCAGCTATTAACACCCCGCCCGCGTCTGGGGACGGGGGAGGGCTGACGGCTGACAGGCTGAAAGCTGAAGGCTTGGCCCACCTCGACTTCGCCATTGCGGAGTTCCGCGACATGAAGATGCAGCCGGCGCTGGAGCGGGCACTGAAGCACAAGGGGCTGCTGCAGGCATGATCTCCCGCATCCTGGCGCCGGTGGACGGATCGCCCCTCTCGGAGCAGGTACTGCCCTACGCCTGCGTACTGGCCCGGGCCATCGATGCGCCGCTGACCCTCGCCCGAGTGGTCACACCAGGCCCCAGGCAGGGGGCAACGAGCCTGGGGGAAGCCCGCATCAAGGCCTTCGATTATCTCGATGCGCTGCGGGCGCCCCTGCAGCAGGAGGGCCTGAGGGTGGAGACCGACGTGGCCGTTGGCGCCCCGGCCGACGCCATCATCGCGCTGGCTAACGGGCACGGCGCCGGGCTCATCGCGATGAGCACCCACGGCCGGGCCGGGGTATCACGCCTGGTCCTGGGGAGCGTCGCCGAGGCTGTCCTCCGCTACTCGGCGCTGCCGCTGCTGCTCTACCGCCCGAGGGAGGCGGGCTCACCCGGCCTTCGCGAGCCCTTGGCGCCTCAGGCAACGCCCCTTTTAGGAGAGGGTCTACGGGCGGTGCTGGTGCCCCTGGACGGCTCCGAGCTATCGGAGCGGGCGCTGGAGCTGGCGCAGCACCTGGGCAGGGCCTGCGGCGCGCCCCTCCGGCTGGTCCAGGTCGTGCCGAAAACGGCGGTCTCCCGGTCTCCCGTGGCCGGGGGTGGCGTGGGACGGGAGGGTCAGGACCTGGATGAGAAGGCCGCGGGCGCGTACCTGGCGGACCGGGTGCAGGGCCTGCAGCAGGCGGGACTGACGGTGGAAGCAGCGGTGCTCTCCGGGGCGCTGACGGTCATGAGCACCCACGGCCGCTCCGGCGCGGGCAGGGTCCTTCACGGCAGCGTGGCCGACCGGGTGGTGCGTGAGAGCGTTGCGCCGGTGCTGTTGGTGCGGGCCAGGCCCCGGACCATGGGCGACGGCCGCTACCAGGTGGAGCGGCTATTGGGGGAGGGACGCAAGAAGGAGGTCTACCTCGCCCGGGACACGTTGCTGGGCAGGGACGTAGCCCTCACCCTGATCAAGACCCAGGGCCTCAGCGATGAGGAGGTGGCCAGGCTGACCCGGGAGGCTGAGGCCCTGGGCACGTTCGGCGACCAGGTGGAGGCGCCCAGGGTCTTCGACGCCGGGGAGGAGCAGGGCTACCGCTACTTCGTGTCCGGGCTGCTACGGACGGTCCAGGAGCGGGTGCTCAACCGCAATTTCGTGTCCGCGGCGGCCGGCACCTTCTGTCTCGCGGCCACCATCGCGATGTTCCAGCCCACCCTGCCCCTCTACGTCCAGCACATCGGCGGGACTACCAGCGACGTTGCCCTCGTCGTCGGCGCCGGCGGCGTGAGCCAGCTCCTGGTGCGGCCCCTGGTGGGCTGGCTGGTGGACGGGAAGGGAAGGCTCCCCGTCACCCTCGCCTCCGGGGCCTGCTTCGCGGCTGCCAGCCTGGGCCTTGGACTCTCGGGCGCGCTGCCGCTGCTGGTCATGGCGATGTTCGTCATGGGCCTCGCCTAC
>CAZPYZ010000566.1:0-3121 GCA_964590215.1 uncultured Dehalococcoidia bacterium
CAGGAGGTCCTTCGCGTCATGGTGGAGGAGGGGTTCATCACCCACGAGGGTGGGCGCTGGCACCGTGCCGGGACCGATGCTCCGGAGCTGCACATCCCCGAGGGACTGCGGGACGTCATCGGGAAACGGCTGTCCCGATTGAGCCCTGAGTGCAACAGGCTCCTGGCGGTGGCCTCGGTCATCGGCCGGGACTTTTCCCTGGAAATCTTGGGCAATGTAGTCCAGGCGTTTGCACAGCCAGGGGCGGCTGGGCCACAGGAGACTGGGCCACACGGAGCAGAGGAGGACCGGCTCATCGCGGCGTTGGAGGAGGCGGTGCGAGTCGGAGTGCTGGAGGAGCGGGCCCGCGTCGGTGGCGCCGAGTACCGGTTCTCCCACGCCTTCTTCCGCCAAACCCTGTACGAGGAGATGAGCGTGCCCCGCCGCCTGCGACAGCACCAACAGGTGGCACGGGTGCTGGAGGCCCAATACGCGACACGCCTCGGCGACCACGCCGCCGAGCTGGCCGACCACTTCGCCCACTCCTCGGACAAGACCGACCTCGCCAAAGCGGTCCAATACGGGGAGATGGCAGCCGGCAGAGCCATGGCGGTGTACGCCTACGGCGAGGCGGTGCGCTTGCTGGAGCAGGCCCTGGAGGTGCAAGAAGTCGTGGACCCGGGCGATGCGCGAAAGCGGTGCGACCTGCTGCTTGCGCTCGGGGAGGCCCTGATGCCGGCGGGTGAGCCTCTGCGAGTAGCGGAGAACGTGGCGAAGGAAGCCTTGGTACTTGCGGAGGCGATCGACGACACCAGCCGTGCCTCACGCGCTTGCCGGGAAGCTACATGGGCGCTTTGGCGTTACGGCTTCTTTGCTACGGCCAATACCCCGGCCTTTCGCGAGTGGGCCGAAAAGGCCGACCGTTACGCCCAGCCCGGGACCGCTGATCGGGTCCATGCGGATCGTGCCCTTGCCAGAGCGGCGCGAGCTCAAGGCCTCCGTCCGAAAGCCCGGGAATTTTCAGCCCGGGCACTGGCGTTAGCCCGACAACTGAACGATCCTGAGGCGCTCTACACCGCCGTCGGTGACTGGGTGGTCCAACAGGCCGGAATCGAGCACGAAGAGGAGCAGTTTCGTGTCGTCCAGGAGTTCCTGGAGCACCCGCACCAGGGCGTCAGCACCGTGGTCTGGAGCCAGTTCCTTGCCCGGGCAGGCCAGTACTACTTTGAACGGGGGATGAGGGACCGCGCAGAGGCCGTCTGGGAAGAGCACGACGCCTTGGCGTCCCGGACCTCCGACCCGTCCAGCGTCCTCATGTCCCTGGACCGGGCCCCTATCAGGGCCACCCTGGATGGGAAGCTGGAGGAAGCGGCCGGTTATGTCGATGTCCTGCTGGACCGCGCCCGTGAGCTTGGCGTGGAGGGACGAGGAAGGGCACTGCAAGCGTGCGGACGAGCCCTGGTTTACTTGGGGCGAGCAGAAGAAGCGCTTTCCCTGCACTCATTCGAGGGAGCGCCGTCTGTGCATCAGCGGACGTACGAGTCCTACGCGCTGTGCCTCGCCCATCTGGGCCGATGGGAAGAGGTTCAAGCATACCTGGAAGACCCCCTCGCGCCATTCGGCGGTGAGGCACCGGTCTTTTACGTCGCAATGCTGTTTGAAGCGGCGGTGATCGCCGGGCACAGACAGGCAGTTGAGATCATGGCCCCCAGGCTGGAGAGCCGCGTGCAGATAACCATGGGCTCCAATGGCCTGATGCTCTGCTCCCTCGGGCGCCTTCGCGGTGCAGGCGCCTTGCTGTTGGGGCACCCTGCCGAGGCCCGTACCCTCTACCAGCGGGCTCTCGATGACTGCCGGCGGATCCGCTCCCGCCCCGAGGTCGCGCTTACCCGCCTCGAGCTGGCGGAGCTGCTACTGCAGGAAGCTGTCAGGCATCAGCAGTCAGCCGTCAGCGCCGCGCCCTCCCTGGGAAAAGAGAGAGGGCTGACCGCTGACCGGCTGAAAGCTGATGCCTTGGCCCACCTCGACTTCGCCATCGCCGAGTTCCGGGCGATGAAAATGCAGCCGGCTCTGGAGCGGGCGCTGAGACACAAGGGGCTGTTGGGAGCGTAAGGCCGCCGGGTGCACTCGTGCCCGGTGCCCTCAGCGCCAGTTGTGCTACTTTTGTAGCCGGCTGGGTTTGCAGTCCTGTCTCAATGCCGTATCAGGAAGGGAAGCGCGGTAAGTCCGAACACTTGACGTCTGCACCGGGGCGAACTCGGCGCACCTGGCTCCGCATTTCGGCCTTGGGAACGGTTGGCACCGTGCTGGTTGCCTGCCAGCCCGCCACACCTATTCCTGGGTCCGAGGCAATCTCACCCGCTGCCTTTCCAGACGTCGACATCTCAATCAACGACGTGCTCTAACCGCGGGCGTGCTACACTGTTAACGCCAATAGAGCCTTTAAACCGGTCCCGTGAGGCCGGGAAGGAGCGCGGCAATGGGCTATCAGCGGTCTTTGGCGTTCGGCGCCTACCCCTCCCTGGAGAGTCGCCGTGGCGTAGCACTACCCCTCGCTTCTCGTGAGGGTTTTTTGTTGCTCCAGTGACTGGCCGGCAGGCCCTGGACCGGGAAGAGATCCGGCGTGCCCTTAGCCGCATTGCCCACGAGATCTTGGAGCGCAATCGAGGTGCGCGCGAGGTGGTGCTGCTCGGTGTGCACACTCGAGGCGTCCCTCTTGCCCGCCGGCTGGCGGCGCTTATCCAGGATTTCGAGGGGGTGCCCGTTCCTATCGGGGCCGTGGACATCACCCTCTATCGAGATGACCTCTCTCGCCGTCCCCTCCGCCCAGAAATGCGGGAGACGCAACTGCCGGTAGACCTGAACGGCAGCGTCGCGGTGCTGGTGGACGACGTGCTTTATACAGGACGAACCGTGCGGGCCGCACTGGATGCCATCGCCGACTACGGCCGTCCACGAAAGATCCAGCTGGCTGCCCTGGTTGACCGGGGGCACCGGGAGCTGCCGATTCGGGCCGATTACGTGGGGAAGAACCTCCCGACGGCCCCTGACGAACTTGTAGTAGTGCGGCTGGACGAGGTGGATGAGGAGGAGGGGGTCTGGGTGGTCACGGGAGACGAGAGGGAGTCAAGAAGTCAGGGGG
>CAZPYZ010000567.1:0-3103 GCA_964590215.1 uncultured Dehalococcoidia bacterium
ATGCGAAGTGAGCGAGTAGTCGATGGAGCTCATCCCGGACCTTGAACCTTGGACCTTGGACTCGGGACTCCCTACCGCGGCGTCGTCCTGCGGTCCTGGGGCATCCTGTCCACGTCCATCCAGACCTCCGCCGGTTTACGGAGCTGAGACTGAGCGGCGAAATTGCCGTAGAGGTTGTACACCCAGGGCTGGACGATGCCGAAGTAGGCGGTATCCGCGGTAGACATGTAGTACGCCTGGTCCATCAGGATGCGCCCGGCCTCGGCGTAAGCCTTTCGGCGTTCGGCGTCGTCCTCGATGGTCTTCGCCTTGAGGATCAGCTCGTCCAGCTTGGCATCGTTGATCCCCGATTTGTTGTAGGGGCCCTTGGAATACCAGAAATCGGACAGCTTCCGGTCGGGGTTGGAGGAAACGAAAGAAGAGCCCATGGTGATGTCGAAATCGCCCTTGTTCTGGATGGCATCGAACCACAGTGCCGCCTCCATGGGGACCAGCTCGATATCGACCCCGATGGAAGACTTGAGCTGAGTGGCGGTGACCTCAGCGATCTGGGGGACGGTGGTGAAGGTGCTGATATAAGAGCCGCGCAGCTTGAACCCGTTGGGGTACCCAGCCTCCTGGAGCAGGCGCTTGGCCTCGGCTATGTCCTGGTCCTTCGGTTGGCGCCAGCCGGGCATCTTGATCAGCGCTTCGTAGGGGATTCCGGCCTCCCTGAGGGAACCAGCGGCAGAGCCAGGCTGCTCGATGAGGCCGGCGCCGAACATCACCGCCTCGTTGACCCCCTGGCGGTCGATGGCCAGCTGCATCGCCCGCCGCACCCGGACGTCGTTGAGGGGTGGGCGAGTGACGTTGGGATACCAGCCGTAGTTATAGCCGCCGTGGTAGACGTAGTACCTCAGGTCGGGCACCTGGCGGCGGAACTCGTCGAACTGGATCTTGTCCGTCACGTTGTAGCTGTCCAGCTTCCCCGTTGCGAAGGCAGCCAAGATCGCCGAGCGATCCAGGCCGAATGGCACGCGGTGCCCGTCCAGGTAGGGCTTCCCCTGCTGCCAGTAGCCATCAAACCGGACCGAGATGGCTTCGCTGTTCGGGTCGAACTTGACCTGGCGAAACGGGCCGGTGCCCACAGGCGTCTTGGCCGGATCCCCACCGCCCTCCAGAAGCTGTTTCGAAAGGATGTACGAGTCCGCACTGGTGAGGCGCTGTAGGAACTCCACATCCCGTTCTCGCAAGATCACCCGGACGGTGTACTCGTCGACCTTCTCGATCTTGTCGACAGAACGGTACGAGGCGCGCGCGGGGAAGCTGTTCTTGGGGTCCCGTGCGTATTCGAGGCTGTAGACGACGTCGTCGGCATCCAGGGTGTCGCTAGTCTGTCCTGAGCTTGGCGAAGGGTGAAACTTCACGCCTTTACGGAGGTGGAAAAGCACCGTCTTATCGTCTGGCATCTCCCACCGCTCGGCCAGCATCGGTTCCACCCGGTTGGATCCTCGCTGGTCGTGGTCTGGAGTAGGTTGATAGCTCTCGACCAGGTTGTCGAAGAGGGGGCGGCCGACGTGGGACATGACCACCCCGTTGCTGAAGTAGGGGTTCATCGTCTTCGGACCCTCCGGGGAGGGGACCACTATCACGCCACCGTACTTCGGCGGGCTCGTCGCTGGCTTCAGCGCGGTCTGGGTGTCCTGCATGGTGGCGACGGTGCCACTATCGCCAGTGCCGACTCCGGCGGGCGCCGCGCAGGCGAGGGTGAGGAGGAGGGGCAGGGAGGCTATCAGCGAGCGAGGGTTCATAAGAGCGGTGTTCCTCCGTTTAGGTAAAATGGCGACCATGCCGCCTGCCGAAGCTTTCGACGAGATCAGGCACGCGGGCACGCCCGTCTTTGCGAGGCCGGACACCACCTGCCGGCGGGCACCGAGGACTCGAGGCCGAAGCAACCTGGGCGATGGGGTGGAGGGTATGCCCGATGGCTTCCCCCCGCCCGGGTTGCGGAGCCTGCCCTGAGCAGAGCCGAAGGGTCTCCCCCGCCACTCTGGTCCTCCCTGCCCGCTTCTCGCAAAGACGGATGCGCACGCGATCAATGTCATCAGGCTTCCCGGCGGCGATCCCCCACCCTGCCGAAGCGCAGCATGACGGGCCACCGCACTATTCCCTGGTGATCTGCCCCGCTTCCTCCCTCGTGTTGCGGCCCAGCCCCAGCCGGCGCGCCATCACCAGCTTGAGGATCTCGATGGTCCCTCCGGGATGAGTGCCGACGATGGCGGAACGCTGGTGCAGCTCCAGGTGGCCCTGGGCGGCGATGTAACTCGGGTCCGTGGTCAGGGCGTAGTAGCCGAGGGCCTTCAGGATGGTCTCAGCCCGGCGCACCTGGGACTGCTTGCGGAAGCTGTTGAGTTGGGGACCCTCGTAGGCGCGGGGCTTGTTGGCGTGGGCCAGGTAGTAGTTCCGCATCCCGAACAGCCGATGGATCTCGGAGTCGATGAAATAGTCCACCAACTGCGTACGAGCGTCGAGATCGGCGGCGATTGCGGCGCCATCCAGAGAGGCGCTCCGAGCGTAGCTCACAAGCCGCGGCAGCAGCTTATCGGACCGTATGGTGCCACCCCCGCCGTGTTCAAGTTCGAGGTGGGTGCTGGCCACGTCCCAGCCCCGGTTCTCCCCACCTACCAGGCAGAACGCGGGGACGCGGACCGCGTCGAAGAACACGGAGTTCTTCACCCCACCCGCGTCGGACCTGGTGAGCAACTCCATCGGCTGGACGCTAATGCCGGGGAGTTCCGCATCGATCATGAACCAGCTGAGGTTCTGGTGTCGCGGTGCGGTGGGGTCGGTCACGGCGAGGGTCCAGAGCCGTTCGGCGCCGTAATCGCTGCCCACGAACACCTTTTGGCCCGTGACCACATAGTCATCGCCGTCGCGGATAGCCTTGGTCTGGACGCTGGCTACGTCCGATCCCGCTCCCGGCTCGGTGAGGAGCTGCCAGGTGCGGACCTCGCCGCGGTAGATGGGCGGGAGGAAATGACGCTTCTGCTCCTCGGACCCCCAGACGAGAATGCTGGCGGATCCCAGCGTGCCGCCGGAATCGTAATACGGGGGGAGCGTCAGC
>CAZPYZ010000568.1:0-3099 GCA_964590215.1 uncultured Dehalococcoidia bacterium
GCAGTTGGGTGTACAGCTTTTTCTTGGGAGCGCACCTACGACCTTGCCACGTCTTGATAACGCCCAAACGGAACCCCATGGGATGCGTTTTCTGGCCCATCAGGCCTCCTTGTCCCTCTCCCTGAGGCGGGTCGAGCGCACGGACCTCTCGGGACCCCCGGGCTCCTTATTGCCCTTCGTCATCGACCACAACCGTGACGTGGCAAGTCCGGTGCAGAATCGGGCTGACCCGCCCCCGAGAACGCGGGCGGAACCGCTTCAACATCGGACCTGCGTCTGCGTGGATAGTCACGATCCTCAGATTGCCCGGAAACATCCGGTAGTTGTTCTCCGCGTTGGAGACCGCCGACTTGACGACCTTGTACACTTCGCGGGCCGCCGGCGACGGCATGAAGCGCAGCACCTCCAGCGCCCGCAGGGCGGGTTGTCCGCGGACCGCGTCCAGCACCGGGCCTACCTTCGACGGCGAACGATGCAGCCCCTTCGCCTTGGCAATGACTCTCATGGTCTCCTGCTGACGTTGCCCTCTTTCCTGCTGTTTCTTCGGGACGTGTGACCGCGCCTATGGTGAGACAACCGCCGGGAGACCGGAAGGGGAGGAGTCATCGGCGTACCGTCGTGGTGGCCTCGGAACCGCGGTGGCCGCGGAAATGGCGGGTCAGCACGAACTCGCCGAGTTTATGGCCGACCATGTTCTCCGTAACAAAGACGGGGACGTGCCGCCGCCCATCGTGGACGGCGATGGTGAGGCCTACCATGTCCGGCATGATGGTTGATGCCCGGGCCCAGGTACGGATAACCGCCTTCTGGCCGCTGCGCTGAACGGCGGCGACCTTTTTCGCCAGATGGTCCGGGAGGTAAGGGCCCTTCTTGGTGGAACGAGACATGGTCTATCCTCTCCGCTTCACGATGAAGCGGTCCGTGGCCTTGTTGCGGCGGGTCTTGTAACCCAAGGCGGGCTTCCCCCAGGGCGTTTTGGGTCCGGGAAGCCCGATTGCAGACTTGCCTTCTCCTCCACCGTGGGGATGGTCTCGTGGGTTCATGACCGAGCCGCGGACCGTGGGGCGCTTTCCAAGGTGCCGGTTGCGGCCGGCCTTCCCTAGCTTGACATTAGCGTGGTCGAGGTTGCCAACCTGCCCAACGGTGGCGTAGCACCCGCTGTCCACAAGGCGCATCTCTCCTGAGGGCAGTCGCAGCAACGCGTTGCCACCCTCCTTGGCCATTACTTGGACTCCGGCCCCGGCGCCCCTGGCGAGCTGGCCGCCCTTGCCTGGCTTCATCTCCACGTTATGCACGATGGTCCCTGTGGGGATAAGTCGCAGGGGCAGAGCGTTGCCGATCCGCACCTCCGCCTCTGGACCGGCCATAACGGTCATGCCCGTACTCAGACCCTCCGGCGCCAGAATATACCGCTTGTCGCCGTCCCGGTAATGGATCAAGGCTATGCGGCTGGACCGGTTCGGGTCGTATTCGATACTCGCCACGTGCCCGGGGACACCTGCCTTGTCCCGCTTGAAGTCGATGATGCGCAGCAACCGCTTGTGCCCGCCGCCCCGGTGGCGAACCGTCACTTTGCCTCGGAAATTGCGCCCCGCCTTCTTCGTAAGGGACACAACCAGGGACCGTTCCGGCTTGGCTTTGGTGATCTCCTCGAAGGTCGTCGCGGTCATGCCTCGGCGGCCCGGAGAGGTCGGTTTAAAGGCTCGGATAGGCATCGGTTATTGGACCCTAACCCTCATTCGATCCCAGGGAAGACTGGGCAAGGCTATACACCCTCAAAGAACTCGATCTTGTCGGCCGGTCGCACAGTAACGACAGCCTTCTTCCAGTCTGGCTGCTGGCCCAGGTGACGGCCGATACGGCGTGTCTTGCCGTGGACTTTCATGACGTTGATGGACCGCACCCTTACGTCGAAGGCTTTCTCCACTGCTTCTTTGATCTGGGCTTTGTTAGCGGCGAGCGCAACCTCGAAGACGTACTTGTGCTGGGCCTGGAGCATGGTGCTCTTTTCGGTGATCACCGGCCGCCGGAGGACCTCGTACGGGTGCATGGGTCTGGATTCTACTCGCTACTGCCCGTTGCTGGAGGAGCCTCGGTCGCGGAGCTAGGGCTGCCGGCACCCCATAAGGCTTCCACATGGCGGGCAGCGTCAATAGTCATAATCAGATACCGATAGGCGAGCATCTGGCGCACGTTCAACTGAGTCGCCGGCAACGTAAATACGTGGTTGATATTCCGGGCGGCCAGGATCACCCCTTGCTCCGGCCTTGGGGTGGCGATGAGGGTAGACCCATCGGCCCGTAGGTCCTTAAGGACCTGAAGCAACGCTTTGGTCTTCGGCTCAGGAAACTCAAGGCCGCTCACCAGGATAAGCTCCCCGTCCCGGGCCTTCGCCGACAAGACGGAGCGGATGGCCAACCGTCGCATCTTCTTGGGCATCCCTTGGCGGTAGCTTCGAGGGTGAGGACCGAACACGGTGCCGCCGCCCCTTCGGTGCGGTGCCCGGATCGCGCCCTGACGAGCCCGGCCGGTCCCCTTTTGGCGGTAGAGCTTGCGCGTGCTGCCTTCCACCTGTCCCCGGGTCTTGGTGTCATGGGTGCCTTGGCGACCGTTGGCCAACTGGCGCACGAGCGCCTGGTGGACCACCGCGGTGTGGGGCGGTAGCCCGAATACGTCATCCTGCAGGTCGACGTCCGGGAGTTTGGCACCCCGCTGATCCAGGACCGGATATCTCATCGGCCGGCTTTCTTCGTCGGGCGGATTACGATAACCGTATCAGACGGGCCCGGCACGGATCCCCAGAT
Organism: uncultured Dehalococcoidia bacterium; assembly: GCA_964590215.1. Classification (GTDB taxonomy): domain Bacteria; phylum Chloroflexota; class Dehalococcoidia; order SHYD01; family SHYD01; genus CAZPYZ01. Next base: position 2,805 of record CAZPYZ010000568.1, read on the forward strand.
TACCAGCAGATTTCGCTCCACCTCCACTTTCAGGACTTCGAGGTTCCTGGCCGTCACCTGGTCATGTCCCAAGTGGCCGGCCATCCTAAGTCCTCTGAGAACGCGGCCTGGCGTAGTCCCGGAGCCGATGGAGCCAGGGGCGCGATGCCTGTCGGACTGGCCATGGGTCTTGGGACCACCACGAAAGTGGTAGCGCCGAATGCCACCAGCAAACCCCTTTCCTTTGGAGACGCTGGTGATGTCGACCCGCTGGCCGTCCTGGAAAATCCCCGCAGTGAGAACGTCGCCCACCTTT
>CAZPYZ010000569.1:0-3086 GCA_964590215.1 uncultured Dehalococcoidia bacterium
CGAAGCTCGGCTTCCTGGACGAAGGCAGCGTCCTGGAGTGCGACGGCCTGAACCTGGAGGTCTACTACACCCCCGGCCACAACGACGACTCCCTCTGCCTGCTCCATCGAGAGAGCGGGCTCCTCTTCACCGGTGACACCATCCTCGGACAGGGCACGACGACTATTAAGGACTTGAGTGCCTATATGGCGTCCCTGGAGCGCCTGCTAACCCTCAAGCCCACGGCCATCTGCCCCGGCCACGGGCCCATCGTGCGCGAGCCGGAGAAGGTGCTTCGGGAGTACATCAGGCATCGCAACATGCGGGAGCGGCAGGTTCTCGCGGAGCTGGGCCGAGGGCCGCGATCCGTTATTCAACTGCTGAACCGCATCTACCCAGGACTGGACAAGCGGCTTCGCCGCGCGGCGCGGGGTAATCTGCGCCAGCACCTGTCTAAATTGCAGAGCGAGGGGCGGGTAGCAGTCGAAGGCGGTGGGGCGCTGGCGAAGTACCGGCGGCTGGGATGACGGTGATCTCTCCTTTCTCTCCAACCGACACTAGCATAGCGTAGGAGACCCCAATGAACCTCTCCCGCCTGCCCTACCCATCCCGCCGCTCACCCGTCATCGCCAAGAAGGGCATGGTGGCGACGAGCCAGCCCTTGGCGGCGCAAGCCGGCCTCACCATGCTCCAGGCGGGCGGCACCGCGGTCGACGCCGCCATCGCCACCGCAGCCATGATGACCGTGGTCGAGCCAACCTCCAACGGCATCGGCAGCGACGCGTTCGCGATCGTCTGGGACGGCTCGAAGCTTCACGGATACAACGGCTCCGGCCGGGCGCCCGCGGGTCTTACCTTGGACTGCGTTCGCACGGCCGGGCACACGACGATGCCCGCGTCTGGCTGGCTCAGCGTCACCGTCCCCGGAGCACCCAGGACCTGGGCCGACCTGCACCAGCGATTCGGGAAGCTCGACTTTGCGCAGGTGCTGGCTCCCGCCATAGCAACCGCGCGGGAGGGCTACCCCGTTACCCCCGTCATCGCGGGCCTCTGGGCCAGCGGGGCCGGCCATCAGCGCCTGCGAAAGGGGCCGGAGTACGAACCCTGGTGGGACACCTTCGCGTCAGAAGGCCGGCAGCCCGGCGCAGGCGACATCTGGCGCAGTGAGGCTCACGCGCGCAGCCTTGAGCGCATTGCGGCGACGAAGAGTGATGACTTCTACCAGGGCGAGCTGGCGGCCCGCATCGCCGAGTTCGCAGCCGAGACCGGGGGCGTGATCACCGAGGCGGACCTGGCCGCCCACAGGGGGACGTGGGTGGAGCCCATCAGCACCAGGTACGACGGCTACGAAGTCCACGAGATCCCGCCCAACGGGCAGGGCCTGGCCGCCCTCATGGCCCTGAACATCCTCGAGGACGAGGCGTTCCAGCTCGCCCGGATGCCCCGAGAATCCCTCAAGGCGTATCACCTGCAGATAGAGGCGATGAAGCTGGCCTATGCAGATGCCCATCGCTACATCGCCGACCCGGAGAAGGCGGACGTCCCGATCCAGGGCCTGCTGGCAAAGGAGTACGCGGCCCGCCGCCGGACCCTGATTGGCGAACGGGCCCAGGCCCGGAAGGCTGGTGAGCCCCAGCGAGGCGGGACCATCTACCTCTGCGCCGCGGACCAGGCCGGGATGATGGTGAGCTACATCCAGTCCAACTACAACGGCTTCGGCTCCGGCGTCGTCGTGCCGGGCACGGGCATCGCGCTCCAGAACCGTGGCTTCGGGTTCCGGCTGGACGAATCGCACCCCAATGTCCTGGCGCCGGGCAAGCGGCCTTATCACACCATCATCCCGGCGTTTCTTACGAAAAATGGGCGAGCGGTGGGTCCTTTTGGCGTCATGGGTGGCCACATGCAGCCCCAAGGGCATGTGCAGGTGGTCCTGAACACGGTGGACTGGGAGATGAACCCCCAGGCGGCACTGGACGCCCCCCGTTGGATGGTGACGGGCGGGCTGGAGGTGCTGGTCGAGCACGCCGTGGGCGGCGACATCGTGGAGGGGCTCCAATCCCTGGGCCACGAGGTGCAGGTCGCGCCCTACGGGGCCGCCGGCTTCGGCCGCGGCCAGATCATCTGGCGCCTTCCCAACGGGGCGCTGGTCGCCGGCAGCGAGCCCCGAGCTGACGGCTGCGCCGCCGGGTACTGATGACACCGGTGAAGTAAGGGCTAGCTATGGCACAAGTCAGAACCCGAAAGTTGAAGCAGGCTCTGGCGCCAGAGCCCCTGCCGCCGCTGGTGCTGCGGCTAGCCCCGGTAGTGAAGCTCAGCGATAAGCAACTGGCCCGGCTGTGCACCCTCAACGACGCCCTGCAGATCGAGCGAACCCGGGAAGGAGACCTCGTGATCATGCCGCCTGCGTTTCCCGAGGGCGATCGACAGAACACAGAGGTGACCGGTCAGCTCTTCATCTGGGCACGTACCGACGGCACGGGGATATCCTTCGGACCGACAGCCGGGTTCACCCTGTCTAACGGGGCTATGCGGGCGCCGGACGCCTCGTGGATCCTGAGAAGCCGCTGGGAGTCGTTGTCAGAAGCGCAGCGGTTGCGACGGTTCAGCCGCATCTGCCCGGACTTTGTGGTGGAGGTGCGGTCTGCCACAGACCGGCTCTCCGTCCTCCAGGCGAAGATGCAGGAGTACCTGGATAGCGGAGCGCGCCTCGGCTGGCTCATCGATCCGGTGCAGCGGCAGGTGTACGTCTATCGGCCTGATGCGGCCGTGGAGCGCCTCAATAACCCGCGCACCCTCGCCGGGGATCCGGTGCTGCCCGGGTTCGTGCTGGAGCTGGCGCCGATCTGGGGGCCGTGATGGCCTACAGCCGCGGGAGGGCCAGATGGCCTTAAGTGCTAGGGACGTACTTCGTGATGCCTAATGCGTGAACGGAGGGTGGTTACGTATCACGTGTCAGTGTCACGGTTACCTACCGCCCCAACTGCACAGCCGTCCTAGGGCGTTCAGCGGGCCGTCGCGCCACCAACTCCGGCGCGACCCTCAACAGCACTACCGCGGTCAGCGCCACGAGTGCACCCCCGAACCCGATGGCGAAAGGCACACTCAAC
>CAZPYZ010000570.1:0-3072 GCA_964590215.1 uncultured Dehalococcoidia bacterium
CGTCTTGGGGCTTTTCTTTTTTTCTTTTTCCCCTAGACACGTTGCTGTAGTAGCCGTAATGATGATTGGAATGCATATCTGCGGCGCGTTCAGGGCGAAGCGGTTATCATTACCCATCCCTGCCATCCGTTGGTTGGCCAACGGGTGGCGGTTATTCACTACCGTCCCCACAGTGTAGGTTCCGCCCTTTTAGTCGAACTTCCAGACCGGAGTGTGCAATGCATACCCTTGAGTTGGACAGACCGCGCCACTCCCGACCCGCATAGAACAACTCTGTCGCCCCGTTCGCGGTTCTCGGCGCCGGCACTGTTGGAAGCGGCGGAGTTGCTGGAAAAATGGCAGGAGGGAGATTGACTTAGCGTGGGAGGGGCGCTATGCTGGTACTGTATAGACAGTGTCAGAAAGACTCCAATGCCAAGGAAAAACTCATCTCGAAGGAGCGGAGGAAAGCAGGCACGGGAGCGACTGCTAGCCCGGTTGCCGGACTTGAGGGAGATCCTGCGTGGTTCCCTGGTCACGCGCTACCGTCGTTGTGGCCGGGAGGGTTGCCACTGTGCTGTGGAGGGAGACCCTGGACACGGTCCGGCGTACTATTTGATGGTGACGGTAGGAGCCGGCAAGACGCTGCAGATCTATGTCCCCAAGGAGCACAAGGCGGAAGTCGAGAGCTGGGTGAAGAACTTCCAGCGTGTTCGTCAGACCCTGGAGGGCATCTCCACAGTGAATCGAGACCTGCTCAAAGAGGGGAAGTTATTCACGCGAGGGTAGAGGGCTGAGCACACCCGCAATGCTGTCGTGGATCGAAGCCGGCACAACGTCCGTGCAGGAGTTGAGGGCCAGCTCGTCTTTGAGGGAGGCAGCACCAGGGTCGATGCACATGGAGGAAGGAAAGAAGGAAAGTATCTGTGAGATTCTTTGCGACATGCTAACGGCGGTCCTCAATGAAGAGGGGGCCTATAAGGTTTAGGCTAGAAAGAAGGTAGCGGTGGGTAAGATTGGAGCGAATCATCTGGAGCGCAAGGCCTGTGTTTACGTGCGCCAATCATCGATGGCCCAGGTGCAGCATCACCGGGAGAGCACCCAACGGCAGTACAACCTGCGGGAGCGGGCGGTCACGCTGGGATGGAGAAAAGAGCAGGTGGAGGTGATCGATGACGACCAAGGGCAGTCGGGGGCGAGCGCTGGGGGACGAGGTGGATTTCAAAGGTTGGTATCGGCAGTGGGGATGGGAGAGGTGGGAGCGATCCTGGGGTTGGAGGTAAGCCGGCTGGCGCGTTCATGCGCGGACTGGTACCGACTGCTGGAGATCGCCGCTCTGGCCCACACGTTACTTGTGGACGAGGATGGGGTGTACGACCCGAATCATTACAATGACCGGCTATTGCTGGGCTTGAAAGGGACCATGAGCGAAGCCGAGTTGCACTTTCTGAAGCAGCGCATGATCGGGGGCCGGCGCAACAAGGCGGGACGGGGAGCGTTTCGTATTCGTCTCCCCGTGGGCTACGTTTGGGAGGAAGGAGAAGGGATTCGGATGGACCCGGATGAGCGGGTGCGGGAGACGGTGCAGATGTTTTTCCGGAGCTTCGAGCGATTAGGGACGGCGGCGTCAGTGGCGCGCTACTTCGAGGAGCATCAGCAGCCATTTCCGCGCCGAGACGGTTGGGGAAGCCTTCACGTATTGGTGAGTTGGGGGGCGTTGAGTTTTTCGCGTTCGGTGGCCATCCTGAGGAATCCGATTTATGCTGGGGCCTATGCCTACAACCGAACCTGTAACGAGGAGGTAGATCCGGAAGAACCGAGTGCGGGAGGCAGGATCTTAATTCGGGATACCCACCCGGGCTACATTAGCTGGGAGCAATACCACAAGAACGGGATTCGTCTGGTGGCGAACAGGAATCTATACGGGGGCGTGCGTAACCAGGGAAGCGCCCGGGAGGGGAGGAGTCTGTTGCAGGGGATCGTGCTCTGTGCTTTGTGCGGGCGGCACATGACCGTGCACTACCGATCGAGCAGCAACACGATGTACACTTGCTACGGGCCTCGTACGCGGCGGATCTGTCAGCAGGTTCATGGTCGTTATGTAGAGCCACTGGTGGAAGAGGAGGTATTAAGGGCGCTGAGCCGAGAGGAACTGGAGTTGGCGGTAGGAGCGATGGAGAAAGTAGAGCAAAGGGCTGAGGAAATGGAGCGGCAGTGGCACAGGCGCTTGGAGGCGGCGCGCTACGAGGCGGACAAGGCAGCGAGGCGGTATCATCAGGTGGAGCCGGAGAATCGGCTGGTGGCCCGGACCCTGGAGAAGGAGTGGAACGAACGGCTCGAGGAAGTGGAGCGGGTGGAGAGGGAATATCACGAGAGCAGGGAGAAACCACCTTGCAAGCTAACACCGGAGCAGCGGGAGAAGATCATAGCTCTGGCAGAGGACATACCGCGATTGTGGCGAGCGCCGACGACACACAACAGCCAGCGCAAGCAATTGTTGCGGCTTCTCGTTGAGGATGTAGCGCTACGGAATGTGGATTTGCCCTGGTGCACGGAGGTTGCCATTCATTGGAAGACAGGAGCGGTCAGCCGGCATAGAACCCAACGTGTGGTCCCTCATCCTCAAACGACGGCTCCGGAGGTAGTAAGCCGCATTGCGGAATTATCTAAAGACAACACGGATCAGCAAACCGCAGCAATACTCAACGCTGAGGGTTACCGGAGCGGGTACGGCAGAGCCTTCACGGTAGCAAGTGTAGTCCACATTCGGACAAAGAGTGGGCAGAGGAAGCGAGGTTCTCCGAGGCCGAAGAGAGACGGTTAACGCCAGACGGAGGCGGTCAAAGGGAGGTCCAATGGAAGGAAAGGGAGACAGGCGACGCATCAATCGACTGCGAGTGTGTAGTCCTAAGGGTACTACCCATAGTAACGCACCAGCTGTTCGCCCTTGTTGGGGATATGGGCTGTGATGGCTAAAATCCAGCCCAAGACAGGGAAGACCGCAAAGTTTTTCTTGAGGACAGGGTTCGTCTTGGACCGGTAAAGAACAGTCTTGCTGTCCTGGCAGTAGGTCATCTTTTCCTGGGAGAAGGG
>CAZPYZ010000571.1:0-3062 GCA_964590215.1 uncultured Dehalococcoidia bacterium
AGACGTAGGCCCAGAACAGGTTCTGCTTGATGTTGCGGAGGGTGGAGCCTGGAGTCGCTTGATCTCGCTGGCCTTCTCCTCAGGCAGCACCTCCGCCAGCACCCGGTCCACCCCCAACTGGGCGGCGATGGGCTGGGCCGTGCGGCGGTTATCGCCGCTGAGCATGGCCACCTCGATCCCCATGCGCCGCAGCCGGTCGACCGCCTCCCTGGACTCGGGCCGGAGGGTGTCGGCCACCGCTATGACCCCGGCGACCTTGCCGTCCACCGCCACGAACATCGCGGTCTTTCCCCTGCGAGAGAGCTCCAGGCCTTGCTCCTCAAGGCCATCCAGGCTACCGCCGCCTGCCTCTAGCTCGAAAGCCTTCTCCGTGGCCAGGTTCACTCCCGCTCCGGCAACCCCGGGGACCCCTTTGAGGGCCGTTCCACGTTCGACACGCACGACACGCGGGTCATACCCGTAATAGGCAGCGTGACGGCCTGCTTATCCATACTGGTCTCCTCTTGCCCCTGGGCCAGTCCGCGTCAACGTAGCTCTGCGCGGCCAACTGGGGTGGCGACCACGATCAGGCGGTGGGAGTACCCGCCCCTCAGCCAATCCCAGCTTCCGGCGCAGGTGATGAGGGTCAGCCGCTCTTCGAGGGTCGGAGCCACCACGCTCACCTCGGAAGGCGGTACCAGCCGCGACTCTCGGACCAGGTACCGCAGCTCTTCACCCTCGGCCGAGAGGAGGACCTCGTCTCCCGGCTGGAGCTTGTCGAGGTCGGCAAACACATTGCCGTTCCTCAGGCTTTGCAGGTGCCCCGCCAGCGCGACGTTGCTTCCTTGGCCCGGTCGCGCTGTCCCTTCCAGATGGCCTGCGACGAAGCGGGGCACCTTCCATTCCCCCTGGACGATGGGGGAGGGAACCACCTGGGTATCGACGCCGATAGCGGGGATGGCCAGGTGCTCGGGCGTCAGCGCCCGACGCGGGGCAGGGGCGGGAGGGGCCGGCTCGCCGGCAGCTACGGCGCTGCTGGAAGCCTCCTGGGGCGCCATAGCCTGGCGAATAGCGGCTTCCCGGGCGAGCCGTTCCTGCTCCAAGCCTCCCTCGATACTGGTATAGACCGTGAAGGCTCCGAAGCCCAGGAGCAGCGCCACCCCGGACACCATGAACAGGTTCCCGAACGCCCTCAGCAGCATGGCACCTAGCGACGCTCCCCCGACCCTGACGCTGAGGCCTTGGCCGGTTCGTCTTGGGGGAGAGCGCACCGCAGGAAGCCCCTCACCTCCAGCCATTTCAACAGGCCGGAGGCCAGAGTGAACCCCAAGGCGGCAACGCCCGTTTCCCAGCGCGTGGTGAGCACAAAGATCGCGCCCATGAGCACCGCGAAACCCGCCATCACTTTCCAGTTGCCGCACATCGCGCTCGCTCCAAGAGGAACCAGTACGCCGGTGTTAACCGAAGAATCCAGACCGCGGGAGCGCGCAATCCATGGAAATCAATAGGAAGGCCACGCTGCCGGCCTGGGCCGCGAGGCCCGCCAGCGCAGGCGTGATCATCCTCAGCGCCAGGTTGCCGGTCCCCGGCGAGCCGGCCCGCGGCGCCGGGCCCGCAACCAGACGTTCCAGGCGGCTCTCAACCAGGCGGCTGCCGGCCGGCCCCGACAGAGCCTGGGCCAGTTGGAGACGCGGCCCCTCGGCGGCGTCCTGCCAGACCTTGGCCAGGGCGCTCGCCAGCGCCAGGGGCCGCCGGGTGAGGACCACGGCCAGGTCATCGCACGCCGGTTCGTTGTCCCGGCGCAGCCGCCGGTACGCTCCCCTGCTGGCCGGAAGATAGAAGAAGGCGTCCCGGAGCACCGTGGCTACCCATCCGACGAAGTAGTCCCGCCGGGCCACATGGCCCACTTCGTGCGCAACGACTGCTTCCAGCTCGTGGGCGTCCAGGTTCTCCATCATCCAGGTGGAGAGGAGCACCTTCGGGCGGAAGAAGCCGTAGGTCAGGGCCCGCGGCCGTTGATAGTGGCAAACGAGGACAGATGGACGAGGCGCGCCGAGCCGGTCCGCAAGATTGCCCGCTATCTCTTGTAACCATGGCTCGGCTGTGACGCCCTTCCGGGCCAGCGTCACTTGCATAAAGAGGGCACGGACCACGCCGAACCCCAGCCCCGCGAGCGCCAACCATGCTGTAACGGCACTAAACCCCCCGGCGGCGAGGGCGTCCCAGGGCGGCGCGCCCAGGAAACAGACCTGGGTAGCGAAATGCACGAAGGCAGTGGTGGCCGCAGCAATGGTGATGACGGGCCCCACCAAAACCCCCAACTGGAGCTCGCGCCGCCGCGCCCAATCCGTATGGCGATCTGCAGTGCGCAGGACGACGGAGCCCGCGACGGCCACGACAAGGAGGCTCAGCAGGAGGAAGAGCAGGTGCATTATCCCTTTTCCTCCTCCCTGCGGCGCCGGGCGATCTCTTCCAGCCACCCACGAGCCCGCTCCGCCGCCTCGGGATCTACCCGGTCCAGGCTTTTCAGCGTGGCTCCTTCGAAGCTGACCAGGAGGTCCTCCAGCACCCGGCCGACCACGCGTGAGACGAATTGCTCCTCAGTGAGCCCGGGGGAGTAGCCATACGCTAACCCGGCCTTCTCGACACGCAGCAGCCGCTTCCGTGCCAGGCGCGTCATTGTGTTCATCACGGTGGTGTAAGCGATGGGCCGCCGGGACGCGAGGACCTCAAAGACATGCCGGACCGTGACGCTCTCCTCCGCGGGGTTGGCCCAGACCAGTTCCATGATCTCGGCCTCCAGGTCCCCCAGCACTTTGCGGACGCCAGGGCGGTCGGGACGGAAGACGTTGAATTCCGGTTCGGGGGGCATGCGCTCTGCTCGCCTACCTGCCGCCCATCATCCCCTGCATGCCACCGCCGCCCATCAAGCCTTGCCCGCCCTGCATCATGGCCGTCATGTTCATCATCCCGACGCACTGGTCCATGAGCTTCTCTGCGTCCGCTCCCATCGCCTCATGCATCCTGTCGCTCGCGCCCGCTCCGTGCATGGCATCCATCATCTGGTGCATCTGCTCGTGGGT
>CAZPYZ010000572.1:0-3057 GCA_964590215.1 uncultured Dehalococcoidia bacterium
TTTAGGGCCTAAAGATGGTAGTGTCACACCCTGCGGCAACCCCCACTCCAACGGAGGAGCCGACAGCGACGGCGGTTCCGACGGCCACGGAAGTCCCGCCGACGGCGACTGGAATCCCCACTGCTACAGAGATCCCGGCGACCGCTGTCCCGACCGCGACCGATGTCCCGGCGACAGAAACTTCGATTCCAACTGCTACCGAGGCGCCGGGGACGGCGACCCCGATCCCGACCCCGACGGAGATCCCTGCAACGGCAACTGCGACCCGGACCCCGACGGAAGTCCCGGCAACGGCGACCTCGGTACCGACCTCCACGCGCACGGCCACCGTCACCGCGACACCTACCGAGGAGCCGACAGCGACCGCTATCCCGACGGCCACGGAGACCCCGGCGCCAACCGCAACCCGTACGCCCACTCAAGCGCCGGCAACGTCCACCCCAACGGCGACAGAAGAGCCACCCACGCCGACTTTCACACCGGCTCCGACGGAGCCGCCGGCCGCAACTCCCAGCCCGACGTCCGTGCCTGTGCCGACGGCAACCCCGAGCCCGACTGCCGCGCCCGCGCCGACGGCCACACCTCTTCCGAGCCCGACCTCCGCCCCGCCTGGGACGGCTACAGGAACCCCCTGATAAGAAGGCGTCACCCAGATCGTGAGCGCCCTAACCCCCCTTCGCCCGGTAGGGACTTTTGATCCCTTCATCCGCCAGTGCGTCAGCCGAAGGGATCCCGAACTCCTTGGCCTGGCGGTAGGATCCCAGGGCAGAGCGCCGGTCGTCCTTCAGGTCGAAAATCCGGCCTACGTACACCAAGGACAGCGCCTGCCACTCCCGCGGATCTGGCCCTGCTTGAGGCGGCGGCAGGGGCGCGAGCAGGGCTTTGGTGAAGGCATCCGACGCCTCGGTGTACCAGCCGTGGGAGAAGAGGTACACCCCCGTCTCGTAGTGGACCCGCGAGTTGTTGGGGGCCAAACGCTGTGCCGCCTCGTAGGCCCAGCGGCCTTCCCACACTTCACCCCTTGCGGCAAAGCTCTCCGCCTCTCCCATCTTGCGCCAGGCCTGGGCGTCCGGGGTCAGGTCTTCTGTCCAGGTAGGACCGCGGTCCTGCGCGTGATAGCGCCTCAGGACGCTGATGAATTCCGGCGGCGAGGTGATAGGCAGTAGGTACCCTTGCGGTTGAGCAGAGGCCTCCAGCCATAGCTTGTACTCCTGTGGGGCTTCACGCCGTCCTGGCCGGTGCATTGTGGCCGCCAGCGGAAGCCGCCGTCCCGTCTGGTTGGTCACCGTTACCACCATCTCCCGTTCCTGGCGGTCGACCTGGGAAACGCTGAAACCGGGGCTCTCCCCGCCTCGGAGATGCTGCCGGAGAAACGCTCGCACCTGTTCTGGGAACTCTGGTTCTGCCGCATACCGGGCGTCGCAATGCCCCCGCCCGGGCACGAGCCAGATCTGCTTGGGGCCTGACGCATGGGCATACAGGCGCTCCGCTTCTCGGGCGTGGAGCACCGGGTCCTCCGTGCGGTGAATCAAGAACAGTGGCACCCGGCCTGTCTCTGCAAGCAGCTTCATGGGCTCGGTCTGGTCGACGTCGAGCTGGAAGGCCACGGACGCCCACCAGCGCAGCAGGTGCCAGAAAAAGGGGATGCGGTTGTGCCATCCTCTGCCCCCCAATTCCGCCTGGCTCTCCTGGCTCGACACGAACTCGGCCCACGGGCTATCGAGGATAAGCGCTCGAAGATCATCTGTGCGGGCGGCCAGGCCAAGAGCTACCCCGGTGCCAAGGGAGCACCCAAGAGCCGCCACTGGCTGGTCCCCGATCCCGGGCCGAGCCCGGAGGTAGGCCAGGGCCGCGTTGGCATCGTCGATCAACGACTCCAGGCCCAACAGGACCCCATTACGCGTCGATCCGGTGCTGTGTCCCCTGCCCCGGTAGCTAAAGGAGAGCACGTTGTACCCCTCCTCGGTTAGCATCGGGCCGTACTTGAGGGCGGCGTCTGGGTGGCCGGCCATCCCTGAGCCAGGCAACACCAGCACCGACGCCCGTTTGGCCACGGGGCCCGCCGGCGATCCGGGCATGAACCAGCCATCCAGTTGCACACCGTCAGCGCTGGGGATTCGTACCGGCTCCAGGTCTACGCGGAACGGCAGGGGCGCTAAGAGTTCCTCGGGGGCGGGCCGCCGCTCCACGCCCGCCTGCAGGCGCACGGTCATGATGCCGCCGGCATTCAGGAGAACGACCGCTGCAGCAAGGGCGACCGCGATACGCCTAACCCACCGGCCCATCGGCGTGTCCTTTCGGAATCTGTCGGTGGCGTAATGCAGTCTAGCCCGCCGCTGCCCGGGCCCGTACCGCCACATGAGACAGGAGCATCCCGAGCTCATACAGTAATACGATGGGCACCGCGACCAGCGTCTGATTTACTGGGTCCCAAGTGGGAGTGATGATCGCTGCGATCACGAACGCCCCCACCACCGCATGGGGCCTGTGCCGCTTGAGAAACGCCGGGGTCACTAGCCCGATGCGGGCCAGCACAAAGATGATCAGGGGGGTTTCGAACACGACCCCAATCCAGAAAAGCAGGTTGGTGACGACCGAGACATAGTCCCCTACCCGGATAAAGGGGTCGGCGATGTCCGCGCCGAAATTGATCATGAAGGTCAAGGCTGGCGGCAACAGCGCAAAATAGCCGAAAAGGACCCCGATGATGAAGGAGGCCAGGACCCCCGGGAGCGAGGCGAACAGATAGCGCTTCTCCTTCCGGGTAAGCCCCGGTGCGATGAACAAGACGAGCTGAGTCAGCCAAACCGGCGTCGAGAGCACCACGCCTCCGATGAACGCCACCTTCATGTAGGTGACCAGCATCTCCGCTACCCCCGTCCGAATCAGCCGCAAGCCCTCCACCGGGGCCTTCAGAAGGTCGAAGATAAGCGGTGTGAAAGCGAAGGAGAGCACCATAGCGATGACGAGGCCGATTACGCTCTTGATCAGCCGGTCCCGCAGCTCTGCCAGGTGCTCTGTGTACGTCATCAGCCGGCCATCCGCACCATCTGGATC
>CAZPYZ010000573.1:0-3053 GCA_964590215.1 uncultured Dehalococcoidia bacterium
AGACGCCCTTGATCTCCATGTGGGTCGCCATGTTGCGGGGGTAAGGGTGCCAGACGCCAAGGGTGTAGCGGACGATGTCGCGGATCAGCTCCATGCGCTTGGCGGGGTTGGGTGCCGGCGTTTCCGCACCGGGGCTCAACTCACAGGCAAGAGTGGCTGTGCTCCATGGAGCCGTCACCGACCGTGGAAGGTGGGCTTGCGCTTCTCCCGGAAGGCGGCCATGCCCTCCTTAGCGTCCTCCGTGGCGCGGCCGATGGTGCCGAAGAGGGCGGACATCCGCATGCCGTCCTCAATGGACATCTCGCGAGAGCGGTAGACCAACTCCTTGGTGCCCCGGACGGCCAGCGGCGGGTTGGCGGTAATGCGGTTGGCCAAGTCGAACGCGGCATCCAGGAGCTGAGGCAGGGGCACCACCCGATTCACTAATCCCCATTGGAGGGCCTGCTGGGCGGTGATCCGGTCGCCGGTCAGGAGCATTTCCAGGGCGGGGCCGAGGGGGATAGTGCGGGGCAACCGCTGGGGAGCGCCCATCCCGGCCGGGAAGCCGTACTTGATCTCCGGGATGCCGAACTCGGCATTCTCCGAAGCGATGCGGATGTCGCAGGCGAGGGTGAACATGCAGCCGGCCCCAACGCAGTAGCCGTTGACCGCGGCAATGATGGGTTTCCAGACGTGCAAGCCATTGACAATCGTTCGGTCAGAGGATTCCCAGATGGTGCCGCGGCCTGGCGGCCCACCCTCTGCGGTCATACGCTGCAGGTTTCCCCCTGCGGAGAACGCCCGGGTACCGGCACCCGTGACGATGCAACACCAGAGGTCGGGGTCGGCGTCGTAGTCGGCCAGGCGGTTGTGCAGGTCCCCGCTGATCATGCCGATGTTGAGGTCGTTGTCGCCCTCAAGGGTGATGAGGACGGTGCGATCGTGTTTCTCGTAGTGAACCTGGGCCAATTTCGGCCTCCTCGAAGAACCAGATATAAGATATGAGATACGAGGACATGAGGTGCCAGGGAGGGGCGGACTCGTATCTCGTTACTCCTTACTCCTTACTCGTTCCTCGTTACTCGTTCCTCCGATTTTGCGGCATCTGGTCAACGTCCATCCAGGCGATGGGTGGGTTCCACCAGATCACCGTCTGAGCGCCGTTGTTGTGGGCCATGTCGTAGAGCCAGGGCTGGAAGACGGTGTACTGGGCCCGCTCGAAAGCCCCGATGTGGTAGGCCTGGTCGTACACCCGCCGCTGGATCTGCTGCGAGAGCTTTTGCGCTTCCACTGCGTCGAACTCCGCCTGGAACTTCTCGATCAGCGCGTCCAACTCCTGGTCCTTGGGACCACGCTTGTTCAGAATGCCCTTTGAGTGGAGTTTGTCGTAGGTGACGCTGCGGCTCTCACCTGTCACCCCATAGGTGTGCATTTCATAGTTGTTGTCTCGCTCGACCTGGGTGTTACTGGCCCGGTCCAAGGGCACAAGGGTAATGGAGATGTTCAAAGCGGCCTTCACCTGGGAGGCGGTCACCTCAGCGATGGGCTTGGGATTCGTCAGGTAGGAGCCGTAGGACAACTTGGTCGAGAAGCCGTTGGGATAGCCCGCCTCCACCATCAGCCGTTTGGCCTCGGCAAGGTCCTGCTGTTTGGTCGCGGGATTGTAACCGGGCAGCTTGAGCAACTCCTCTTGGGGAATGGACATGCCCTTTCGCCACCCGATCCCACCTGGAGGGTTTGGCACGCCGTCGCCGAAGGCGGCTTTGACGATCATGTCTCGGGGACCGGGACATGAAAGACGCCGCCCCGCTTGGGTTGGAGCTGGGTCTGGGCCCCTGGGCCCCCGGTGGGTGCCTGGACAGGGCCGCAGGCCAGGACGATGAGGGCTAACAGGCCAGCCGCAAGCCCGGCGGGGCAGGCTTTCCAGCCTGCCCGCACAGATTGAAAACCTGCGCCACCAGCGGCAAGGGCCACATTCAGGATGAGCGGGACCTTCAACATGACAGCCCCGCAGATTTCCTTGAAAGCCCGGTCCACATCGCCTCACCGCCACGCGTAGCAGCGAGCGTCATTGGATAACCCCTTCAGCTCGCAGTTTGTGTGTCTCATCGCTGCCGTACCCGAGCTCTCGCAGCACCTCCTCGGTATGTTGGCCGAGAGAGGGGGAAGGGAAGCGGATGCCCCCAGGAGTGTCCGAGAGATGGACGGGAGGGCCGATCATCTGGACCGGGCCGGCCTCCGGATGGTCCACGGTTACAATCATTTCGTTCGCCAGTATCTGCGGCTGGTCGAAGACCTCCGCCCGGTCCAGTATCGCCGCGGCGGGCACGTCCGCTTCGTTCAGCAGGTCGAGCCACTCTTGAGACGGCTTCGAGAGGAGCGCCTCGGCCAGGAGAGGGCCCGCCTCCTTCCGGAACTCAGCCCGCCGGTTCGGATCGTCGGCACGGGGGTCTTTCGCCAGAGCGTCGAGCCCCACGACCTGGCACATGCGGACGAATTGGTGGGGACGAAGGGCGGTGATGTTGATGTGGCGGCCGTCGGCGCAGCGGAAGATCCCGTAGGTGGTGTCCTCTTCTTCCCTGAATGGCACCCGAGCGCGCTTCACCTTGACCAGCGCGTTGAACTGCATCGCGATCGCCGCCTGCAGCAGCGACGTCTCGACCTTCTGTCCCTTGCCCGTTTTCTCCCTCGCCCACAGCGCCAGGGTGATGCCATAGGCCATCAACATCGGGACCGAGGGATCCGAGACCCAAATACCCGCTGTCACTGGCGTGCCGTCGGCCCACCTCCGGTGCATGACGCCAGAGTAGCCCTGGGTCAGCCGGTCGAAGCCCCCCCGCTCCGCGAAGGGGCCTTTCGACCCCCACCCCGTGACGTGACCGTAGATCAACCGTGGGTTCACCTTCTCAAGACTTGGGTAGTCGACCCCCAGCCTGGTTGCGGCCGCAGCCCGCATGTTTGTGACCAGCACGTCGGAGTGTTGGATAAGCCGGAGCAGGATCTTGTTGCCCGCCGGTTTCCGCACGTCGAGGGCGAGACTGCGTTTGTTCCGGTTATAGGCGAGGAAACTCCTG
>CAZPYZ010000574.1:0-3050 GCA_964590215.1 uncultured Dehalococcoidia bacterium
CGCTCAACGACCTCCGCGTGCTTGACCTCACCGACGATGTCGGCGCCTACTGCACCAAGCTCCTCGCCGACCTCGGCGCGGACGTCATCAAGATCGAACCTCCGGCTGGCCATCCCGGCCGCTTCCGCGCCCCCTTTGTGGATGACAAGGTCGACCCCGAGAAGAGCCTCTGGTGGTTCTTCTACAACACCAACAGGCGCTCCGTCACCCTCGACATCAAGACTCAGGATGGTCAGGAGGCCATTAAGCGCCTCGCTCACGAAGCCGATGTCTTCGTCGAGGACTCATCACCGGGCACAATGGAGCGGCTGGGGTTGGGCTACTCAGAACTCCGAACGCTGAACCCAGAACTCGTCTACACGTCCATCACGCCCTTCGGCCAGGAAGGCCCCCACGCGCGCTACAGGGTCTCAGACCTGGTGGGACAGGCAATGGGCGGCGTCATGCACCGCATCGGCTGGCCGGACGACCCGCCCAATAGCATGGGGGCGAACCCCGCCTACAGCCAGGCTGGCGCCCACGGCGCCGCCGGCACCCTGATGGCCCTCTCCTCCCGCGGCGTCACCGGCCGGGGCCAGCACGTGGACATCTCCATGCAGGAGACCATGGCCATCATCAACTACGATGGCACCCCGCGCTGGTCCCTGGAAACGCGGGTGATCAAGCGTGCCGGTCCGGGCCAGGGCAGCGGCGGCCAGAAGGCCACCCGCGTCTGGCCCTGTAAGGAGGGCCTGGTCCGGTTCCAACTGGTGCAGAGGCAGGCCTATGCCGAGTGGCCCCGGGTGGTGAAGTGGCTCCAGGACTACGGCGCCGCCGAGGACCTCGCGAGTGAGCAGTGGGCCGACCCTTTCCACCGGATGGCACACCTGGACCACCCGGAGGCGGTAGTCAAACGTTTTTTCCTGACCCGCACCGCCCGGGAGCTCCAGGAGGAAGGCCAGGCCCGCCGCATCATGGTCATGGCCTACAACCGGGTGCCCGACCTCTTCACCGACCCCCAGCTTGTGACTGGGGGCTTTTTCCAGGAAGTGCATCACCCCACTCTGGGGAAAAACATCACCTTCCCCGGAGCGCCCTATCGCTTCTCCAAGACGCCTTGGGCCATCCGCCATCCAGCGCCCTCTCTCGGCCAGCACAACGACGAGGTCTTGGGAGTCCAAAGTCCAAGGTCCAAAGTCCCAGG
This sequence comes from uncultured Dehalococcoidia bacterium, assembly GCA_964590215.1. Lineage (GTDB taxonomy): Bacteria > Chloroflexota > Dehalococcoidia > SHYD01 > SHYD01 > CAZPYZ01. The sequence goes on from CAZPYZ010000574.1 coordinate 1,184, forward strand.
GCGGGGGAACGTTGGACGTGCGACCTCGGACCTTGTGCTCGGTGACGCGCGACGCTTGCCCCTCCAGGGTATCCGCGTCCTGGACTTCACCTGGGTCGTCGCCGGCCCAACTACGACGAAGTGGCTGGCCGCCTACGGCGCGGAGGTCGTCAAGGTTGAGTCCAACCGGGGCAACACCGATGTGGTCCGCACCGACGGCGGGGCCACCGGGAAAGGGACCGGGCCGAACGTCTCGGGCTCCTTTTTCAACATGAACACCGACAAGCTCTCCATCGCCCTCAACATGAACCACGAGCAGGGCAAGGCCATCGCCCGTCGCCTCGTCGAGGTCAGCGACGTTGTCATCGAAAACTTCACCCCCCGCGTCATGCCCGGCTGGGGCTTCGGTTATGAAGACCTGAAAAACCTCAACCCGAGCATCATCGCGGTGAGCATGCCCGGCCTCGGCTCCACCGGTCCCCACGCCCACTACCGCGGCCTCGGCTCCTACTTCATGGCCCGCACGGGTTTGGACGACCTGGTGGGCTACCCGCACCGGGAGACCATCGACATGGGGTTCGCCTTCCCGGACGCCAGTTGCAACCCGGCCCACGCTGCCGTCGCCATCCTCGCCGCACTCCACCATCGGGAGCGGACCGGCGAAGGCCAGCGCATCGAGCTGCGCCAGTTCGAGTCCACTGTGAACTACCTGAACACCGCCCTCCTGGACTACGCGGTCAACGGCCGCGTCGCCACCCGAACGGGAAGCCGGCATCCCAGCGCCGCACCTCACGGCGTTTATCGCTGCCACGGCGACGACCGCTGGTGCGCAATCACGGTGTTCACCGAGGATGAGTGGCTCGCCCTGTGCAAAACCGCGGCTCACCCAGACTGGGCTAACGATCCGCGTTTCGCTACCCTTGCTACGCGCAAGGAGCACGAGGACGAGCTGGACCGATGCATCACCAGTTGGACGGAAACCATACCCGCGGAAGAGGTGATGCACCTTCTCCAGCTTCACGGCGTCCCCGCGGGCGTCGTCCAGCATGCCGGAGACCTCATCGAGAACGACCCTCAGATGGCCGCCCAGGGCTTCTACGTCAGCCTCGAGCACCCCGAGATCGGCACGATGCTGGTGGAAGGCGTTCCCTTCCGCTTGCAGGAGACCCCCGGCGTCCCGCGACGCCCCGCGCCGCTGTTGGGCGAGCACAACGACTTCGTGCTCCAACAAGTTCTCGGGATGTCCGAGGAGGAGGTCAACCAGTGCATCGTCGATGGAGCCGTGATGTGAGCGGATTGATGGAAGCGGGGAGGTGCGGGGTGGAGAGCATGAGGCGAGAGCGCAGCTCCGGGGGCGGGCCGGGCGGGACCCAACAACAATGGGACGTGAGACATGACTGAATCCACCAGACCATTGCCGGCCCCAGACCTCGACTCTCGCCCCTACTGGGAGGCGGCGCGCCAGCACAAGCTCATGATCCAGAAGTGCGCGACATGCGGCCACTACAGCTTCCCGCCTCACCACTACTGCCGGCGCTGCCGCTCCCACGAGCTTGAGTGGACCGAGGTCAGCGGCCGGGGCACCGTCTACACCTTCAGCATCATGCACGACAACCTGGTACGCGGCCTCGATCCTCCCTTCGTCCTTGCGCAGGTCGAATTGGAAGAGCAACCGGGCCTGCGCATGATTGCCAACATCGAGGGCATTGAGCCCAGGGCCGTCCGCATCGGTATGCCCGTCGAGCTGTTCTTCGAGGACGTGTCCGAGGACATCAGCCTCCCCCAGTTCAAACCCCGCTAATATCCCCTCTCCCTTTGGGAGAGGGCTAGGGTGAGGGCAACAACGCCCGGAGGACCCGAATGGACCAGTTCCCCCTGAAGAACAAGA
>CAZPYZ010000575.1:0-3046 GCA_964590215.1 uncultured Dehalococcoidia bacterium
GTCCCACTTGGCGCGGACGATCTGCACAATGGAATCAAATTTTAAATTTTGGTCGCTTCAAGCCGCCGCGAGCAGCTGGTGGTCGATGAAGGTGCCGAGTGCCTGGTTGAACTGACGCCAGGAGCGGCTGAGCGGGCTGCGCTGGGCAATGACGCAGGGGAGGGCCGGGTTCAGCAAGGTGAGGCCGGGAGTAAGGACCCGGCCGTAGGTCTTGGTAAACAAGACCGCGACGGTTCTCCCGAGGGGGGTGAGTTCGTAGCGATGGCTGCGGGAGACCCGGCGAATCAGCCCTTCGCGGGAGAGGCGACGGAGATCGTAGGTCGCCTGCCCAGAGGTGTAGGGACGGTCGAGCAGGCTGACCCCGCACGCGCGTAATTACACCACTGGACGGGACTCATACCGGGGGCGCACTGGGCGCATGCGGCCACCCGTGGCTCCTGTGGCCTGCCGAGGCTATCTGCAGCACGTCCTGTTTGTCAAGCCACCGATGCCGGACACTACGCACCCGTGCCAGCGCATGTAAGCTGATGGCCTAGAATAGGAGGGCACGTCAAAGGAGGTTCCATGCAACTACAAGCGTTCGCTCTCATAGGTGTGTGTCTAGCGAGCATCCTCGCCGTGGCCGGCTGCGGGGCTCCTCAGCCTGTCGCGGACCAGGCCGACCAGGTGCGGCAGGCCCCCGCGACCCAGCCGGCCAAGCGCGGCGGCATCTTCCACGTCCCCGTCTCGGGCAACATCGCCAACCTCAACCCCTACAACCTCTCCGGGTCGCTGAACAACTTCACCCAGGCGATCTACGAGCCGCTCATCGTAAGGGACACGGAACCAGGCAAGAACTGGTACGAGGACCAGAAGATGGCGCCAGGGCTGGCTGAACGGTGGGAGAGGCCGGAGCGACACACCTACGTGTTCTACCTGCGCAAGAACGCCACCTGGCATGACGGCCGGCCCTTCACCGCCGCCGACGTGGTTCACACCATCGGCCACCTGAAAGAGAACCGGGGCAAGGTGAGCGACTCCAGCTACGCGGTCAACATCGCCGCGGCCGAGGCCCTGGACTCTTACGCCGTGAGACTGACCCTCAACCTACCGAATCCCGAGTTCCTGAACGAGCTGTACCAGATCGAGATCATCGCAAAACATGTGGCTGAGTCCGGCAAGCAATTGGAGAACACGGCCATCGGCACAGGTCCATTCACCCTGCGAGAGTTCGAAACGTCCACGGGGTTCAAGGTCGCCCGCAACCCTAACTACTGGCTGAAAGACCCTGCGAGCGCCTCAGGGCAAAGCATGCCCTACATTGACGGCATCGTCGGACACTCCCTTGCCGACCGAGGCACGGTCATCGCCGCGTTCGCCGCAGACAACCTGGACATGATGAACGCGGAGGACAAGGTGCAGTTCAGCACTATCCAGGGCCTGCGGCCCGGGCTGACCTTCGAGCGCTTCTACGGCCAGTACAGCTTTGGCGGGTTTTTTGCCATGGACGCGCCGCCCTTCAACGACGTGCGGGTGCGCAGGGCAATCAACCTCGCCGCCGACCGCCAGGCAATGATTCAGAACGCTACTTTCGGCGAGGGCATCATCAACCCACCCGGCACCTACGGCTGGAAGAAGGGGTACGCCATCCCCCAGGACGAGCTTCTGAAACTCCCCGGCTACAATCCCGAGACCAAGCAGCAGGACATTGCCCAGGCGAAGCGACTCCTGCTGGACGCTGGCTACCCGAACGGGTTCGCCGCGAAGGTGAGCTACGGCTCGGCATCGACGAACCCAAAGCCCATCGCGGAGGTGCTCGCTTCCCAGATGCAGCAGATCGGCGTCAACCTGACCCTGGCCCCGCTGGACCGGGCCAGCTACGCGGCTGCAACCCGCGACCAGAGCTACGAGATGGTCATCCTCGGGTCCAGCAGCCGGGATTCCCGAGGCGACCTTTACGAGCAATTCCACTCCAGGGGCACCTTCAACAAAAAGGGCCCCAAGGACCCGGAGCTCGACGCAATCCTCGAAAAATATATGGCAGAGGAGAACCAGGCGGAGGCCCAGAAGCTCTCGCAACAGTTCCAGCGGCGCCTGTACGACCAGGCCTACTTCATCGGCGCTTTCGAGCGCGCCTCCTACACCATCTATCAGCCGTGGGTCCACGACGTGCTGAACAACTACGGCGCCAATCCCATCCCCTACTGGTGGCCCCCACGCGCGTGGATGGACCTCGACGCGATGCCCGCAGCCCGCAGGTCGGAAAAACTCCCCTAACGGCTGCCAACTCAGCTCGGGACCTGATCAAGGGCGTTGAGGCGGCGGCGTTGTCGACGTGAAGTGCATCGACTTCGACAGCCGGAATGGCGATCTGGCGTACCGGCTGGAGGCCGTCCCGCGGACCTGATGAGGGCATCGTCGCAGAAGTGCCGACACTGCGGATAGGACAGAGGCGCCACGTACTCTCGCATGGCTGACTACGCGCTTGGACCGGCAACCCCCGCGGATTACACGTACTTGCGTGAACTACACCGGGCAACCATGAAAGACTACGTCGCCAAGACATGGGGGTGGGACGAGGACTTTCAGGCGCGGTATTTCCGCGAGCATTTCAACCCGTCTGGCACGCAGATCATCCAGGTGGGCGGGGCAGACGCTGGCATGCCATCGTTGAAAGTTCGCCCCTCGGAACTCTACCTGGACGAGATTCAGATCGCTCCTCCGCAGCAACGTCAAGGCGTCGGCACCGCGATCATTGGGGATCTCTTAGCACGGGCCCGTGCTGACGGCGCTCCGCTCGCCCTCCAGGTTCTGAAAGTGAACCCGGCCCGTCGGCTTTACGAACGGCTGGGATTTGTCGTCACCGGCGAAACCGGGACGCACTACTTGATGCGGGCCGATCCGGTGCCGACCTGTTGGGCCAGCTAGCCCTGCCCTGGGATAGAAGACGCTTTGGCAAGGTGGTGGGCGAACAATCGTGGTCGACTTGCGGGCGGTTTTACAAACGGAAGCTGGTGCCGAAGGTGGGACTCGAACCCACAAGGGGCTTGCGCCCCAGCGGTTTTTG
>CAZPYZ010000576.1:0-3046 GCA_964590215.1 uncultured Dehalococcoidia bacterium
AGGCATGATGGGGTTGTAGTCCGAGGCGGCGTAGCTGAGGAAGGGGACGAAGGGCTTCTTGAAGTGGACCACCGCGGTGTAGCGGTCTTTCACCTCGATCCGATCGAGCCCCTCGAACATCCAGTCGAACTGGGACTGTGGCAGCTTTTTCTCCTTGAACTCGGCGCTGCGGGTCTGGTACTCGTAGGTGAACTTGATGTCGTCCGCGGTCAATTCCCGCCCGTTGACGGGCGGCATACTGGCCCACTTCACGTCCTTCCGCAGGTGGAAAGTGTAGGAGAGGGCATCCGAGCTGACCTCCCAGCGCTCGGCCAGCTCCGGCCGGATCTGCAGGTCGTTGGGTTTGACCTCGGGTCCGGCGTTGAAGCGCAGCAGGCTCTCATAGGCCAGCTGGCGCCCATCGCCGTTGCCCTTCCCGAAATAGGTAGTGTCGAAGTCGTTGGGGTCGTCGGCCCTCGAGACGTTGAGCACGCCCCCCTGCCTGGGCTGGCTGCTCACCTGAGGGGCGCCCGCGGGCGCCGCCGGGGCGGGGCCGCACGCCACTGCTGCGAGGGTCGCGACCGCGAACATTGCTACCGCTGGACGATACATGGCTACCTCCTCATTGGTGAAGCGGAATGCCTAATCCGTAATGCGTAACACTCGTCCTCCTGCCCAGTACGCATTACGCCTTACGAGCTACTTGTCCAACCAGGCGTTGTCGAAGGCGTAGCTGGAAACGCGGCCGGCGTTGGGTGCGTAGCCCTTGAGGTACGGATGCCACGCCTGCCAGCGCGGCGCGTAGAAGAGGTCCACACCGTAGGTCTTCTCGTTGATCAGCTTCACGGCCGTCCGCAGGATCTCTCGACGCTTCTCCGGGTTCACCTCCGACCGTTGGGCCTCCAGCATCTTGTCCAGCTCCGGGTCCTTCAGGCCGGCGTAGTTGTTCTTGGACGTGCTGTGGTAGCAGGCGAAGATGTGGGAGTCAAAGTCCTGGGGGTCGCCGCAGTCCAGGGTGGTCAGGTTCATGGTGAACTTGGCGATCTTGCGGTTCTGAGAGAACTCGTTGGAGTCGAGGCTCTTCAAGGTTATGTTGATGTTCGCCTTCTTGAGCTGGGCCTGGATGAGCTGGATGCGGCTGTTGTAGGCCTCGCCGTAGCGCGGGCCGGGGAAGTCCCACTCCAGCTCCACACCGTTGGGATAGCCTGCCTCCGCAAGGAGGCGTTTGGCCTCGGCCGGGTCGTACTTCAGCATCTGCCTGGCCTCGGCATCGGTGAAGAGGCCGAGGAGGGAGCCCGCCGGGGCCCACTGGGACTTGATGCCAAACTCGGTCATGGACAGCTCGTCCCGGTCGATGGCAAGGTCGATGGCCTTGCGCACCCGTTGCTCGCTCAACGGAAGGTTGCGGAGATTCCAGTGGATGTGGTAGCCGCCGGGGTTGACGTACTCGTACGTCTGCACCTCCGGCATTCGCTGCCTGACCTCCTTGACAAACACCGGGCTCATGATCTCGTAGCTGAGCCAGTCCAGCTGCTTGGTCTGAAAGGCGGCCCGCTGGGCGGCGTCGTCGTGCAGCACCAGCACCCGGATCTGGTCGATGTAGGGCTTGCCCTGCTCCCAGTAAGTGGGGTTGCGGTTCCAGACCCAACGCGTCCCCTTCTGGCTGGCGGCCGTGTCGAGTTGCCAGGGCCCAGTGCCGATGAGGTGGTCCTTCAGGTGCCCATCCCGCTCGTAGAGGTCCTTGGCCATGATGGGGTTGTAGTCCGAGGCGGCATAGCTCAGGAACGGCACGAAGGGGCGCTTGAAGTGGACCGCCGCGGTGTACGGGCCGGTGACCTCTACCCGGTCCAGGCTCTCGAACATCCAGTCGAACTGGGACTGGGGCAGCTTCTTGTCTGCGAACTGGCCGGTGCGGGTGGCGTATTCGAAGGTCCACTTCACGTCCTCCGCGGTGACCTCGCGGCCGTTGACCGGCGGGAGGTCGTGGAACCTGGCCCCTTTGCGGAGGTGGAAGGTGTAGGTCTTGGCGTCGGGGCTGACCTCCCACCGCTCCGCCAGTTCGGGCCGGATGATAAGGTCCGAGTATTTGACGTCGGCGCCCGCCGAGAAACGGAGCAGGCTCTGATACGACCACTCCTTCCCCGTGCCGTTGCCTTTGCCGAACCAGGTGAGGTCGAAGTCGGTGGGATCATCGCGGGAGACATTGAGGGTGCCCCCCTGCTTGGGGCCGGACAGGCCGGACTGCTGTCCCGAGGGCGCTTGGGGCGCGGGGCCGCAGGCGAGGGCGACGACGAGGACTCCTACCAGGAGAAGGACTAGACGGTGCATACCTGCCTCCGTTCGTAGGGCGGGCCCCTGTGGCCCGCCGGGGCTAGAGGGGGGGGACAAGCCCCCGCCCTACGCTGAGACTGCGGTTACTCGTAGCGCGGGGGCTTGTCCCCCGCGGGGTTGGGGACGGGGCAGTCGTAGCGCGGGGGCTCGTCCCCCGCGGGGGTGGGGAAGGGACGGATGTCGAAGACCAAGGAGCCGCTAAATCGGTAATCCTGCCACTCGTCGACCAGCCCGGCCCGGACAGGATTGCCCAATACGTACTCAACTACCGTCCCCAGGTCTTCCTCTTTACGCAAAAAGTGGTCCCAGAAGCTCTTTTGCCAGAAGGCCCCGCGCACCCCGAGCCGCCAGGCCACCCGCTGCGCCAGGTTCTTGAACTGGCCGACGAACGTCACGATATCGCAGGTGGCAGAAGGGCTCAGCACCAGGTGGACATGATCCGGCATGATGCAATAGGCGTACACGGCGACGCCGGTGACGGTGGCCTGGTCAGTTAGAATGTCGATAGCAGGGCGGGCGACGGGCGCTGCGCCAAGGACCGGCTGCCGGTGCCGGACGGCGATGGTTACCGAGCAGACGGTCCCCTCGGCCCGGTAGTTGCCCAGATCTAGCCGAATCCGCTTGTGGTAGTCGGCGGCCATTACCGCCCTGCTCCCTGCGGGGGACAAGCCCCCGCGCTACTGCTCGCCGCGGGGGACAAGCAGGACAAGCCCGGCGCTACGCTCCCGCCCCATGC
>CAZPYZ010000577.1:0-3044 GCA_964590215.1 uncultured Dehalococcoidia bacterium
CCGGCGCTTGCTGCTCCACGATGGCGCCATCCTCCATGAACACCATCTGGTGCGCCACGCGCCGGGCGAACCCCATCTCATGAGTCACTACTATCATGGTCATGCCATCGCGCGCCAGCGCGGTCATAACATCGAGTACTTCATTGATCATCTCCGGGTCCAGGGCAGAGGTGGGCTCATCGAACAGCATCAGCTTCGGTTGCATGGCCAGGGCCCGCGCGATGGCGACGCGTTGTTGCTGCCCCCCGGAGAGGCGGCCGGGATACTCCCGGGCTTTATCCGGGATGCCGACCCGTTCCAGCAGCGAGATTGCCCGATCCTCTGCGGCAGCCCGCGACATCCTCCGCACCTTCATGGGGGCAAGGGTGATGTTGTCCATGACGGTGAGATGGGGAAACAGGTTGAACTGCTGGAAGACCATTCCGATCTCCGCCCGCAGCCGGTTCACGTTGGCCTTGGGGTCGTGGACAGAGCGGCCGTCCACCAGAACCTCACCGCCCTGGATCGGCTCCAGCCGGTTGACGGTGCGGATAAGGGTGGACTTGCCGCAGCCGCTTGGCCCGCAGATGACGACGACCTCACGCTGGGCGACGTCGAGGCACACGTTCTTGAGCACATGGAGCTGCCCGAACCACTTCTCCACGTGGCGCAAGGAAACCATGGGACGACCGGTAACCACAGATTGCACAGATTTCCACGGATTCTTTGGTTTCTACTTCGCCTGCATGACCCGAGAAAGGTGTGGTTCCAGTCAAAGGAGGTGAGGTTTGTCATTGGTACTGGGGGAACGTTAGCGCCGGCGAAGCACCTGGTGGCTGGGGTGGTTGACCAGGACCTTCGTCCGAGGCGCCACCCCACCAGATGCTTCGGTCGCACCACCCCGAGCGCGAGGTGGTTGGCCACGAGGCTCCCTCAGCATGACATCATGGCGGTCCGCCGGTGATTCTATCACAGCCGCTCAGAATCGCCGAGGCCGGTATCCTGCAGCCAAGCAAAATGAAAATCCAGCGCCCGCTGGCCCTCACCCAAACCCTCTCCTTCCGGGAGAGGGGATTTTCAAGTCAATGCCACTTCTCCCACGTTCACGGGCTTGACCACGTACTCCGCCAGCAGCCGGAGTTGCTCGATACCCTCTTCCTCGGGACAGGCGAGCCGGAGCACGAACTTGCTTGCGCCCGCGGCGACGTATTCCTTCAGGCGGGCAAGGATCGTCTCGGGCGGGCCAAGGGCGGTATAGGCCTCCAACGGCACGTCAGGACGGGGTCGGGCCGCAATGGATACGGCCCGCTCCTTGGCCCATTGGTGGGTTGCGGCAAGGTACACCCCCAGGAGCACGCCGTAGTGATCCTCTTCGATCCGCCGGTCGTTCTCCGCCAGCCCGGACTTGATCACGCGGACCCCCTCCTCCACCTCGGGGGCAGTCACGGAGCTGACCAGCCAGCCGTCTCCCAGGCGAGCCACCCGGTCCCATGCGTGCTTGCTGCGGCCACCGATCCAGATGGGGGGATAGGGCGCGAACTTGGGCTTGGGCGCGATGGTAACGTCCGTCAGGTGGTAGAACCGCCCGTGATGGGTGACGTGGTCTTCGGTCCAGAGGCGCCGCAGCAGCGGGATGGCTTCGTCGGTCCGTCCCGCCCGCTCTTTTTTGAGGGTGCCCGTCGCTTCGTACTCCCGCTCGTCCTCGCCGCCCAGGCCCACGGCGGGAAGGAGGCGGCCGCCGGAAAGGAAATCCACGGTCGCCAGCTCCTTCGCCAGGACCGCGGGGTTCCGGACGGAGAGGGCGAGGACGCTGGTGCCGAACTTCATGGACTGGGTGCGCGCGGCCGCCGCCGCCAGCGCGGTGACGGGCTCCAGGCTCAGGCGCTCCGAGACGAGCCGGTCGCTCAGCCAGAGAGAATCCCAACCGAAGACCTCACAGGCGTCGACGAAATGGAAAAAGGCGGCGGGGCCGCCTTTCCATTCCCAGGCTCCGGGGACTACACCAACCTTAACGCTCATACCAGTAACCACAGACTACCTAGTCTAGAAGCACGGCCGGAAAGCCGGTGACACCGGGGCTGCGCCCCAGAGCCCAGGTTCACGCAGCGGTCGTTTGCCCCGCCTCCCTGACTGAGTGCGGCTTTCCGGGCGCACTCATAGATTTCCCCAGATTCTCTTTTTTGTTCAATCTGTGTGATCTGTGAAATCTGTCGTTCCACGCCGTTAGTGGAGGGGCGAGCAGGAGGCCGGGATCAGGATCTTGTTCTCCTGCTTGACCAGCAGGTGCTGGGTCGGCGCGGGCCAGTGGGGGTCTTTGTTGGCCTCGGCCCGGATGCGGCCCCGCTCCCCGAGGTCCTTGTAGGGCCAGGTGTGGATCCACTTATTGAGCCCGCCCAGGTCGGTGTACATGGCCGTAACCAGCGGCGAATACTTCTCGCGATAGGGCACTGCCTCTGACCAGAGCTTGATCACCTCGGGGATGGCGCCTGTGCGGTAGGTGTAGATCCGCATCTCGTAGATACCGCCCAGCGCCTGGGGGGTCCCATCCAGAGGACGCATGAAGGGGGCAGGGAAGGTGATGTCGGACTGCATCTCCATCTCGAGGTCCCCGACATGGGGGGGCCAGAGGCCGCTGGGGTCCTTGGCCGCCTGGGCCCGGATCTCCTGGCGCTGGTTCAGGTCCTCGTAGGGCCAGATGTGGACCACCTGGTTCAGCGGGCCGATCTCGGTGTGGCCCAGAAAGGCCATCTTGGAGTATTTTTGGCGCACCTCGTAGGACTTGGCGAACTCCTCCTCGAACTTCGCCACCGAAGCCGGCTTCAGGGTGTAGGTTCTCATCTCATAGATCATGGGACGGCCTCCTTCTTGGGGTGGGACAAGGATAGCACAACGGCGGGCCTCCGCCCCCGCCTGAACAGTGATAACTGAGACGGAGGCCGGTGAGCGAGCGGGGGAGAAAAGCCGAGAGCCCAGGTCCTTGAGCCCGAAGGTCCGCACCTCGCGCCTAGAGGCACGGCCGGAAAGCCGGTGACACTGGGGCTGCGCCCCAGACCCCAGGTTCACGC
>CAZPYZ010000578.1:0-3044 GCA_964590215.1 uncultured Dehalococcoidia bacterium
GGACCTGAGCCTGATCGTCGTTCTGGTCCTGGTGTCGCGGTAGAGGACTTGGATCTTACCAGTCAGGAAAATAAGGTCCTGAAATACCGTTCAGGGTCATCGAGAAACGTCTTCATTAGCTCGATCAAGCATTCGATGGGACATTTGCCGCACAGACGACCTACCCAGGTCCCGGTCTGGACCCTGGGTCTCCTACTCGTTATCGCGGCAGTAGGGTGTGATCAGCCGACGGCACCGCTCGTTGTGGATGATGGGTCCAACCCGGAAAGTGCATTTCCTGCAGCTACTGCTACGCCTATGGTCACGCCTACGCCTACGGTGCTTGTCGTCTGCGCCTCGGGCTGCCGCTTTTCTCAAGTCGGGCAGGCAATCCAGGCCGCACGAGATGGGCAGGAGGTTCTCGTCGAGCCTGGCGTCTACCGGGAGAATTTAGTCATCGACAAGAGCGTCGTGGTCCGGGGCGCAGGATCCGGCCAGACTCTTCTAGAGGCTGGGACGCCGAGTCCGGGTGTGCGTATCAGAGGCGGCCGCGATGTCGTAGTAGCGCTGAGCGGGCTTCGGCTCGCCCAGAGCGAGAATCTCCGGGGCGGATCCGCCGGCTGCATTCCGCAACCTGAAAGCTGCAGGAACGGGGTGATAGTAAGCGGAAATGTGCAGGCAGACCTCACGGATATTCTGATCTCCGGCAACGCTGACACGGGACTCTGGGTTACGGAGGACGCCTCAGTCACGTTGACCAGGGCGGATATCTCGCGCAACGGTACTGCGGGGGTTGCGATGGCCGGAACGGCCCAGTTGACTGTGGGGGACTCCAACATCTCAGAGAACCGAGGAGCGAGCGTCATCAGCGCGGGCATCAGGGTGGGAGGGCAAGCCAAGCTTACGCTGGTCGGCTCAACAGTCGCGCGGAATTCATTCTCGGGGGTCTGGATACTCGACGGAGGAAGTGCCGACATCTCGAATACCGTCATCCGGCACAGCGCCGGCGGTTTTGATCTCGGCGCCGGTTTGGTCGTGGACGGTACCGCCACGGTTACGGTACAGGGAAGTACCATCGACGAAAATGGAACGGACACCAGGTGTCTTGGGACCACGTTCGAATCTCAGATGTGCAACGGCGTGTTGGTTTCGGGACTGTCCAGCCTTACAGTCGTAGACTCCACAATTGAACGTAACACTGATTGGGGAATAGGGGCCCGGCTGAGGAAATGTGGTCACCCGGAAAACCTCTACGCAGGAGACGTGGTGCTGCTCGGAAACAACAGCATTACTGAGAATCACCGGTCCAGAAGGGACGAAGTGGCTCGGGGACGCCTCGGCCAGGCCTGCCTACCATGAAGCCAAAGCGCGGGGTCGCCGCTGTCAACCCGTAGTACCGCGTCGGGTTTCAGAACAGGATAAAACAGCACCTGTCACAAACCACTCACAAGAATCGAGGCCATTTTCCCCGAAGGAATCCGCTGTATTTGACGTGACTCCGGCGGTTTTTTGCGCCGGTTGCGGCCCCCTTTCGCGGCAATCTTGGCCGAGCCCGACGCTTGGGTGCCCGGCGCCAGACGGTTGCCTACGGCTCCCCCGGACTAGCACCCCACGTTCCCCCCGCTGGATGCGCTGGCCTGCTGGACGAGCCAAACCGTCCCGCCCGTGAAGCTCGATGCACTCTGGCACGTGATGGCCGCCGTCCCCGCGTACCACACGGGCATCCCGTTCTGCCAACTCCCGGTGATGGTCCGCCACGCGTAGGGCGCTGAGTAGATCCCGACCTGCGCGCCCCGGGACGTGAGCGCGTCGGTCGCCCCCTGGATAGTGCGCCGGTTGAGAGCCGTCTTGGAACGCCAGCTATTGGCCGTCTCGATGTCAAGCCACCAGACCGCGGCCGACGCCCCCTGAGTCAAGGCGTACGCGAAGGTCGCCTGTGCCGCGTTCCAGCCGTAGTTGTACTCCCAGCAGCTCAGGTCGTTCCGCTTGCAGTTCCCCGCTGGACCGGATGCGCCGTTGTCCGCCGTGGTCCCGATGGCCGCGTTGAGGTTCATATAGAGCGAGGGGGAAGTCGAGGCGCTGCCGGCCCACTGGTACTCGGCAGCTAGGCAGGGATTCTGTGAGAAAGCCCGTCCGTTGGTAACGCCAACGATGCCGAAGCCTCCTACCGTCGGAAGGGCGCTCCCGCACTGGGGCCAGGAGATGTCGGTGCCCCGGGCGCTGGTGGGATACAACCCGGCGCCTGCGCTGGGTCCAGCGGAAGCGAGCAGAGTGCCTGCAAAGGCGAGAACAACGGCGATCCCTCGCCGGGCGTAGGTCATGAACGACATGTCTGTCTCTGGGTTTTAGGGTAAGGTCTACCGGCCAGGGAGGGCTGGATCGCGATGGAAGCCGTCTGGATCCTACAGTGCGCCTTCGTACGGGGCAAGAGTATGTGGCGCACGAGCGGTGGTCAGATTAACGCATGGGCAGATCCAACGCCACGAAGGAATCCTAGCCACGCAATGGGGACAGCCTTAAGTTTGGGGCACGTGCGAGTCAGCTATATCGGTGCCATAAATACCTTCAGGGTAGGCTCTGTTGATCATGCACTCACCGAGGACGATCCAGTGGAAATCCCCAATCCTAGGACCTTTCAGATCGATATAACAGCTCGCTTGAGCGCAAGCTGCCACGCTGGTGCCCGGTCCAGGGGTGGGATGTCCCGTCACCCACTCCCCGAGAATGTTCCGGCGGCCAACCCTCTGCTGGTCGCTGTGGCGCCGGGATGCTGCCCCTGCGTCCCCAGACATGTTCTCGTCCGGGATGCTTCGGGACCTCAGGGCACCGGGAGACCCTTCTGGTCCAACTACGTGTATCACGTACCGGCTGTGGTGCTCTCGGCCGGTACGGGCGCCTTGACGGCCGCCAGGCTCCCCGGAGTGATTGAAGATGTGGAGCAGTTTCTGCTGCCGGGGGCCGCGGTTCTCGGGCTGATTGCGGTCCACATCTTGTTCGTCCGTCTGATGAAAGCCCCGAGCGTCCGGGGCCGCGAGTACTTGGACCGTTATCGAGGGGTTCAAGCG
>CAZPYZ010000579.1:0-3043 GCA_964590215.1 uncultured Dehalococcoidia bacterium
CGTAGCGCCAGGTAGCGGTGTACCAACTCTTGCAGGACCTCAGCATCTGTAACGAACGCGTCAGGCCGCTCGGCGAGGAGAAGCAGGATACGGGCGCAAGGCTGCTTCAGCGGGTGCGGTCCCCCGACGGCGTACATGGGGATATTGGCGTCAACGAATGCCACCGGCCCTGTATGTTTCCTCTAGCTGCTGTGACAGCGTCTCCGGGTCGGGCATCTCCTCAATCCTCATCGCCCCCAGTTCCCGTGCGGCTCGCAACCGCCCTTCGCGTGCCCGCTCCTCGAAAGCCCGGTCTATCAACCGCCGTATCAGCTCGGACACCGGCGTCCCCTGCTCTGTCGCCAGCACCCGCAACTTTTCTCGACGGTCTGTGTCTAACCGAACGTCTAAGCGCCGTGTCGCCATCCCCATACCTCCGTTCGCACATCATTGTAGAGCACGCATGGAGAGCGTCGGGCAAGACCACTCCATAATTTCATGCAAGCCAGTTGACCAGGGAGGGTGCCGGGCTTAGCCTTGTGCCGTCCCTGGAAATCGTCGCCGGAGGCCCTGCCCATGTACCTCGTTCACGAGACTCTACCCATCACCCCCGGCCGGCATCGCGCCGTGGAGCAGCGCCTGGCCGATGGCCATGAGCTGATGCAGCAGTTGCCCGGCTTCAAGGAGGCCCAGGTCTGCAAGTACCTCGGCAACGGCGTCCGCTATCTCGCCATCCGCCGTTGGGAGAACGCGGCCGCGTACGAGGCCTGGGGCAAGAGCCCTCTGAGGGACCAGTACGTGAGCGCCCGTCCTCCCGGTCTCTACACCGATCAGCCCGCGTTTCTCTTCTTCGAGGAAGCGCTGGAAAGTCCCGGCGATGGCGCCGGCGACTTCCTGGCGTTGAACTACATGGACATAGACGCAACGCGCTGGGAGCAGTTCGTCCAATCGCGTCGCAGCCATGACAAAGTCGCCGTGGCCGTGGGCGGCCTGAGGCATATCCGCACCTACCGCGATGCCAACGACCCCGCCAAAGGCGTTTCGGTCTGGCGCTGCGGCGGACGCGAGGTCATCGAGCGCATCGGAGAGAGCGACGCCATGGACGCCTGGCGCAAGACCATGCCCGAAGGGATCATGCGCATCACCACCCGGGGCTTTTACCAGATCGTCCGCGAGCATGCCGGCACCCCCTCATAGGAAGGTGGGGAGGGACAGGAATGTTGACCATTCCTTGACGGCATTGCCGCATCGTGGAGAAGGAGATTGCCGGTAGGGAATGTGCGGAATTGGATGCTCGGTGTGATGGGGAGCACGACCTCAGATGGAGGCTCTTTGGCGCCATCGCGTGCGGCGCGCAGATCACCCTTCTCCTCCTGGTCACGGTCGATACCCTCCTGCACGGAGTCAGGTAGCGCAGGCGCGGTCCGTCACGGCCGTTGAGGGAGGGCGGCCTGTCGTTCTGAGAGGTTGTGAACCGCTGAGACGCTCGCTGCTCTCATTGACTTGAAAATGTGGCACAGCCGCCCTCGGCTGTGTTGGACTGCGGGCCGATTTTCATCCCCAGGAGTGCGGGCGCAAGCCGGCATTGGCGATTGCGAGTCCGCTCCCGCGACCTTTCCCCAACCAGGGACGACCCGGCGGGCGTGGCGCCCCCGGCAGAATGAAAGATCCCGGGTCCGTTGGCCCTCACCCTAACCCTCTCCCAGGGCGAGAGGGGACTTTCAAGTTAAGTTAAGCCATGCCGCGCGCGCCGGGGCCGCCTCAGAGCATGAAAATGCGGGGAGGTCGAGCACCGCCGCGGAGCATCCGAGGGCGGTGGCCGGGCCCACCAACCCGAGGTGGGGCAATGACCATTTTCGTAGAAAGCACCAGCTGGTGAGCCCGTCACCTGCCGAAGCGCACACCACCTTGGCAGCCGTTCGTAGGAACTCTGGGCGTAAAATAGAACGCAACCGCGGCATGGCGGAAGAGAGACGCAGTCGAAGCCGTCTGCAGCAGCACCACTCCGGTAAAGGGGCGATAGCGGCCCAGCGGCCCCGGACGCACCGGCTGCACGCCGGATAAGCGGGGAATAACACCCCCGTCCCAGGGAGGATGGCCCTGGGTGCCGCACAGCCCCCGAAAGGGCGCCAAACCTGAGGACCGGCGCGTGATGCGCGATCACCTCTCCGTTCACGTATTACGCATCACGAATCACGTGTTTACAAAATCTGGGCTGCGAGGCGACCATGCAGGTCATAGACGTCAAGGCTCATCCCATCTCGCCCGACCTCAGCAACTATCCGCCGGCTGATCACCGTTCCTGGACGGGCCGGCCACCTGCCTCCTGGGAGAAACTCATCGAGCTCATGGACGAGGCAGGGATCGAGCGGACGGTGCTGGTGCAAAGCTCTTCGACCTACGGGTACGACAACAGCTACGCCGCCGGCGGTCCTGTGGCCTACCCCCATCGCTTCGCCTGGGTGGGCAGCGTGGACGTGTTGGCGCACGACGCGGCGGATCGGCTGGCTTACTGGACCCTGGAGCGGGGCATGTCCGGTCTGCGCATCCCCACCACCGCGCGGTCGGACGAGACGAGCTGGGTGGCCGACCCGGTAACCTTCCCGGTGTGGTGGAAGGCGCGGGAGTTGGGCATCCCCGTCGCGGTCCTCAACGTGGGCGAGGCGGGGCTGTTAAAGCTGGAGGGTCTCCTCCAGCGGTTCGCGGGGCTCACTCTGATCCTGGACCACCTCATATCGCCACCTCTCTCGCGGAACCCTCGGGAAGAGCTGGTGGAGGCATTTTTTGGGCTGGCGAAGTACCCCACCGTGCATGTGCTGCTCACGGGTGTCGAGTTCGCGGCCGAGAACAGTGCCGTTCTCGACCGCTACCTGGACCGCGCGATCGAGGCCTACGGGACCAAGCGCCTGGTGTGGGGGTCCAACTTTCCCACATCGCCCGGCCCGCCAAAGGAGTTGCTGCAAGCCGCTAGGGATCGCCTCTCTTTCTTGCCCGCGCCGGACCTCGACCGTGTGTTCTTCCAGAACGCGCGAGCCCTCTATCCCGCCCTTGGGGATCTGTAACC
>CAZPYZ010000580.1:0-3034 GCA_964590215.1 uncultured Dehalococcoidia bacterium
AACGACGACAAGTGGCAGGACCCCTTCTACCGGGTGGACCACCTGGACGAGCTCGAACCCCAGGTGAGCCGGTTCTTCATGACCAAGACTCCCCAGGAGCTGATGAATGAGGGCCAGGCCCGCGGTGTGCTGTTCATGGCCTTTCAGACCATCTCCGACCTGCCCAAAGACCCCCAACTGGTGGAGCGCGGCTTCTTCACAACGCTGGAGCATCCGGAGCTTGGCGAGACCCTTACCTATCCCAGCGGCCCCTACCGCCTCTCGGAGACTCCTTGGGCCCTGCGCCGCCGAGCCCCGACCCTAGGCGAGCACACGATCGAAGTCTTGCAGGCAGAGCTAGGCCTCGCCGTCGAAGACCTCGCCCAGCTCCGAGCCGCTGGAGTGATTTAGTGCCATCTTCAACCATTAGACCTAGCCACGTGAACCTGAAAGCCCCGCTGGACGTAGTGGGTGGTGCGTCGTGACTAGGAGACGGCCCCCACCTACTCACCACTCCCTACGCACTACTCACAACGTGAACAGAATTTGCCTTAGTCCGCCAGCTAGCTTCTAAATGACACGTCAAGCGCTCACCGGCGTCCGGATCCTGGACTTCAGTTGGATCGTCGCCGGCCCCATGGCCACCAAGTGGATGGCTGCCAACGGCGCCCAGGTCATCAAAGTCGAATCCATCCAGGAACGCCTCGACGACCTACGCCAGGATCCCGGCCCTCAACGCGAGGGCCAGCCTTTGCGCGGGGTGAGCGGTATGCAGATCAACGCCAACCCCGGCAAACTCAGCATCGGCCTCAACATGAATAAGCCCAGTGCTCAGGCCATCGCAAGACGCCTCGCCGCGATCAGTGACGTCGTCCTCGACAACTTCAGCCCCCCGGTGATGCCGAAGTGGAGCCTGTCCTATGAAGAGCTGCGAACAATCAACCCCCAGATCATCGTCGCGAGGATGCCCGGCCTCGGGCTCACGGGGCCCCATGCCCACTACCGCGGCCTCGGCTCCTACTTTCAGGCCCGGACCGGCCTCGACAGCCTCACCGGCTTCCCTCACCGCCCCACCGTCGACCTCGGCTACGCCTACCCCGACGGGGCATGCAATCCGGACCACATTGCCACGGCGATCCTCGCTGCCCTTCACCACCGAAACAGGACGGGAAAGGGCCAGTTCATCGAGCTGAGCCAGTTCGAGTCCGCGGTGAACTTCCTTGAGACCGCGCTCTTCGAATACCTCGTCAACGGCACCGAGCGGACGCGCTGGGGAAACCGGCATCCCACCGCGGCGCCCCATGGCATCTATCGCTGCCTCCCCACTCCCGGTCATCCTGGCCCTGACGACAGCTGGTGCGCGATCACCGTCTTCAACGACACCGAGTGGGGGGCCCTCTGCCGTGCACTGGGCCACCCTGAGTGGCAGGCCGATCCCCGCTTCGCGACCCTGCCTGCCCGGAAGAAGCATGAGGACGAGCTGGATGCGGCGATTACCGAGTGGACCAGCACCAAGACGCCCCACGAAGTGATGGAGCTGCTCCAGACCACGGGAGTCATCGCGGGCGCGTTTCAGGATCACAGCGACCTCCTCGGCAGCGATCCGCAGATGGCCCACCGCGGCTTCTACGTCGAGCTGGAGCACGCCGAGATGGGCCGCCTCCACCACGAGTCCATGCCCTACCGGCTCTCCGCCACGCCCTGGCGCCTCGACCGTCCCGCTCCCATCTCCGGCCAAGAGACGGACTGGGTCTTGCAGGAAATCCTCGGCATCCCCGAGGAGGAAGTCAATCAGTACGTCATCGAACGAGCAGTGATGGCGTAGCGTCACCCAACACGGATTACACCCGTCTCCCCTTCCACGCTGACGGCGGTCCCAAACGCCTTCGATAGACGGGCAAACCGCTCTATGACCTCAGCGGCTGCCTTCCCCTCGGCCAATACCGGCCGGCCAGCCTGTCCCCGGGGGAGCCCGATGCCGAACTCGATGGGATGCAGCCGCAGCTCACCCAGGGCCCCTGTGCGGAAGGAGACCTGGACGACTGCGCTCTGCCAGTGGGGATCGGTGCGGTCCGCCGCAGGTGCCTCAGACCGCCGCCTCTCATAAAAGTCGGCCGGAGTGCTCTCATGCCCCAGCCCACGCACGACCATGCTCTCGTGGGGCAAGCGCAGCACAGTGTCGTTCTGAATGATGAAGTTGCCCAATCCGTAGACGATAGGCCTGCCCTTATAGATCTCGATGCCCCGGTCCAGGTGCGGCCCGTGGCCAACGAAAACGTCGGCTCCGGCATCGACGGCCGCGCGGGCCAGCGCCACGATATGCTCGGCGGGCTCGTCCACCCGGCTGCCGCCTTCATGACTGTGGACGGTGAAGACGACCCAGTCCGCCATACGGCGCGCCTCCCGGATGCTCTGCAAGTTGCGTTCGACGTCGCCGCGGTGCGCCTTACTGTGGCGCTGGAATCCGCCTCCCAGGAGGAACCTGGCCGCTGGGTCCTCGCTGCCCACGCCGAGGGAGTTCCGGTCCATGAAACAAACCGCGTTGGTTCCGTCCGGACTGTAGGCATCATGCCACCAGGATGCCATTCGCTGCTGCCAGCCAAAGGCCTCGGCGACACGCTGCAAGGATTCGAAGGTTTCCTGGTCCACCGTCCATTCATTGATCCAGCGGATCAGGTTTACCCCCGGCCGGCCCTTCATGTCCCTCCGTTGCTCCCCTGCCCGGGAGTTCGGCCGGGCCGACGTGGTCGCAGAAATAAGGGCAACCCTCCCCTTGGCTGTGTCGAGGTATGCAGGCTCCACGGCCTCGGCGTAGTGCTCCCCGGTCCCGGCGTGGGTCAGCCCGGCCTCGTCGAGATTGTGGATGTTGGTAAGCACTCCATTCTCACCAAAATCGGTACCGTGGTTGTTAGCGCAGGAGACGATATTGATGCCAAGCCATTGCAGATCCTTGATGAACCGCGGATCGCAGCGCATGTACGTCTGGGAGATATACGTGGGCCAGTGCTCGTAGTTGTGGAAGAGGATCTCGGCGTTGGTGAACCTGACGTCGGCC
>CAZPYZ010000581.1:0-3023 GCA_964590215.1 uncultured Dehalococcoidia bacterium
CCGCTGCGCGCTCAAGGAGGCCCAACACCCGCCGGCCTCGGAGTCCCTCACGAAGACGTGCGGTTCCAGGGCGATGGCGTCGATCTCGCAGGCTGGTTCATGCCTGGCCCGAGCCGCCAGGCCGTCGTGGTAGTCCACGGAGTTCACGACAGCGCCTCAGAGGTCCTGGATGTCGCGGCGGCCCTGCACAGCCGGGGCTACTCGGTGCTGGCCTTTGACATGCGGGCCCACGGCCGCAGCGGCGGCACGTACATGACCTACGGTTTCAGGGAAACCCAGGACGTCCTCGCTGCAGTCCGATACCTCAAGGAGCGGCCTGACGTTGCACCGGGAGGCGTCGCCCTCATGGGGTTCTCCCTGGGCGCGGCGAGCGTTATCCAGGCCGCTCCCCTCTCGGACGACGTCAGAGGCGTCGTCGCCGACAGCAGCTTTGCTGTCCTGTCGGAGCAGTTGGCCTGGACCGGGCGCTCCCTGGGCCCCATGGCTGCGCTGGTCCCTTTGATCATGTTCTACGGTTCGTTGATGGCCGGGATCGACGTCGCCGCGGTGCAGCCCGTGGTGAGCGTGACCAGGCTCAAGAGCCGGCCGCTCCTGCTCATCCACGGCGAGGAAGACGAGACCATCCCGCCCGAGAACAGCCGCCGTCTCTTCGACGCGGCCTCCGGGCCCAAGGAGCTGTGGGTGGTGCCCGGCGCCATTCACGTGTCGGCGAAGGAAGTAGCGCCGGAGCAATATCATGAGAGAACCGGCCAGTTCCTGGCACGGGTGTTTGGGCGGAGCCCCGGGTAGTTGGCGGCCCACGGCAACGTGACATGAAGATCGCCCTCATTGCGATGAGCGGGCTCCGGGCCTTTAACCCGGAGCTGACGCGGCTGGGGTGGACCCTTCCAGGTTTCATGGAGAGGAGCAGGGTCATCGCCTCCCTCCCCAGCCTGTCGCTCCTGACCCTGGCCGGGATGACGCCAGAACGCTTTGAACTCGCGTATCACGAGGTGGACGACATTCGCCAGTTGGATACCCTCCCCATATGCGACCTGGCAGCGATCTCGACGTTTACCGCCCAAGCCAAGGACGCCTACGCGCTCGCCAGCCGTTATCGCGCGGTCGGAGTGCCCACGGTCATCGGTGGCCTCCACGCGAGCGCTCTGCCTCGGGAAGCGCTGCGCTACTGCGACACGGTCGTGGCCGGCGAGGGGGAGCTTACCTGGCCCCGTGCCCTTGCGGATTTTGAGGCTGGCCGCCTCCAACCTTTCTATGAGCCCGGTGGCAGGGAGTTCGACCTGGCCGAGGCGCCTCTCCCGCGCTTCGATCTCCTCGACCCGGAGAAGTACAACCGCCTCACCCTCCAGACCCAGCGAGGGTGTCCCTGGAAGTGCAGCTTCTGCGCCAGCTCTATCACGCTGACGCCCCGGTTCAAGCTGAAGCCCGTGGCCAAGGTCATCAAGGGGCTGCGGGCCATTAAGGCGGTCTGGCCTCGGCCCTTTATCGAGTTCGCAGATGACAACACCTTCGTGAATAAGAAGCACTCGAAGGAGCTCATGCGGGCATTGGCCGGAGAAAAGGTGCGCTGGTTTACCGAAACCGACATCGCAGTAGCGGAAGACGAGGAACTGCTGGAGCTCATTGCCGCCTCAGGCTGCGCACAATTGTTGATCGGGCTGGAGAGCCCGACCGCAACAGGACTGGACGGAGTGGAGTTGAACCGAAACTGGAAGCGTGCGCAGCTGGATAAGTACGTCTCCGCCATCGAGCGCATCCAGTCCCATGGCATCACCGTCAACGGATGCTTCGTGCTGGGCCTCGACGGCGACAACAGCGAAGTCTTTGATGCTGTGTGGGACTTTGTAGAGCGCAGCGGCGTGTACGAGGTCCAGATAACGGTGATGACCGCGTTTCCAGGAACCCCCCTCTACGCCCGCCTGGAAGGGGAAGGCAGATTAATCCATCCGACTGCCTGGGAACGGTGCACCTTGTTCGACGTCAACTTCAGGCCCAGCCAGATGTCCGTTGCCGAGCTGGAGCGAGGACTGCTAGACCTCGGCCAGCGTTTGTATTCGGATAGATCGAAACGCGAGCGGGTTCGCAGGTACAGGCGCCAGTTGCGGATAGCCAAAGAGAGGAGGCAACGCGAAGATGTTGCAAGTGACCGGCGTGAATGGGGCGTGGAAAACGCTGTTCCTGGTGGCGGCGCTTTATGACGTAGTCCTGGGCATCGGGTTCTTCTTTCTTTACCCCCCCATCTTTGCCCTGCTCAACATCCAAGAGCCGAACAACACCTCGTACATCCACCTGACGGCGGCCTTTGTCTTCGTGCAGGGGGTGGGCTACTGGCTGGTCTACCAAGACCCTCTCGCAAATCTCGGCATCGTGAAGCTGGGGATCATCTACAAGGCGGCATACACCATGGTCGCGCTGTATTACCTGGTCCTGGGCCAGTTGCTCAGTGCCATCTTCGCGTGGCTGGCCATAGCGGACGTGCTCTTCCTCATCTTCTTCTGGCGATTCTTGTTGGCGGTGAGGGAAGACCGGCGGTGAACCTGCCGGCCACCCCCGAACGGGCCGGCGCACAAGGCGTACCCCAGGAACGGGGTTCGATGCCGCCAGAGCCTGTCGAGATGACAGGCGATGCCGGGTTTAGGCGGCGGGTGGTGCGCTTGGCGGTGACCAGCGCAGTGGCACTGGGCGCGGTCTGGTTCCTCTGGGCAACAACCGTCGAAGGGCACCCCGCGGTCGGAGCCGGCCTGCTGGCTGGATGGCTGCTCATGCCCGCCGTGCTTGGCCTCAGCCTGCGCTGGCCGAAGATCCGGTACGCCGTAGCCGTTCCATCGGCGCTGGTGAGCCTGTCGCTGGTCGCAGTGTGTGGCCTCTTCCTGCCTGAGTCTGGGGTGGCCAGAGCCGGTTGGATACTGCTCACCGTTGGCGTCCTGTTGGGTGCCGGCATGGGAGCGTGGTTCTGGTACCGGTGGATTCCGGTGCCGGCCTCTTGGTCTCGCCCTTTTTCGCCCGGGCGCTGGCTCCTAGTA
>CAZPYZ010000582.1:0-3016 GCA_964590215.1 uncultured Dehalococcoidia bacterium
GAGGTCTATACGCATCTGACACCGGACGCGATCTATGACGATCCGGCCCATCAGTGGAAGCACCAAAGCGCCCGAAAGTGGCAGGGAGCGTGCCCGTGGCACCAAAGCAAAAGCGGGACATCGTTTGTTGTGTCCCTTGATTCCCTCCTCTGGTGGTGTCAGGGTTGTGGGATGAGGGGAACGCCCTTGCAATATTTGTGGAAGCAACGTGGTGGCGCGGGGATGACCCCGCGTGGTGCCGACTTTGTGACCATGGTACGGGAACTTGCAGCGCTCGCAGGCGTCACTTTCCCTGACCGGACGCTGACACCAGCGGAGCAGACCCGCGCGCGACAGTGGGAAACACGCCGGGCGGGGCTTGCCGCTGTCACGACATACGCTCAGTCGGTACTCTGGTCCCCAACTGGGGCAGCTGCGAGAAACTATCTGCACACCCGTGGCTTTCCCGACGCTGCCATACGGACGTTGGGGATGGGGCTCTACCCTGCGGTCGATGATGTTGCCACACGGCTGAAGACCCAGGGGCATGACCTGCAGGACGCACGGCAGCATGGGCTGCTGTGGCAGAAGCTCGCGGGGTATGTCGTGATCCCCTGGGCGGACGCCTACGGCCGTCCACTCACCCTGTACGGCCGCTGGCCTGCCAAGACCCTGCCGGGGGACCGGCCGAAGACGATGGCGCTGCCGGGGGACGATTCGAAGCGCTCGCCCCTGTATTTTGACCGGGTGCGGCAGGTCGGGCACTCCGAGGTGGTGCTGGTCGAAGGTGTCCTCGATGCCGCTCTTTTGCAGACCATGGGGGACACACGAGTGATTGCCTGTGTGTCGGCCCAGCTCTCACGTTTGCAGGTGCAGACCCTGGTACGACACAAGGTCCAGGCCGTTACGATCTGTTTAGACCCCGACCAGGGGGGCGAGCGGGGCGTCGTCTCCTGTATCAAAAGCCTCAAGGCCGCTGGTATCCGCGCCTACGTGGCACCGACTTTGCCGGATGGCCTTGACCCCGATGCATTTGTCTTGCGAGATGGGCTCGACGCCTGGCACGCCCATATTGCGCGTGCGCAGGCAGCGGTGCTCTGGCAGGTCGAGCGGGCGCTCCAGCAGTATGACCTGACCACCGCCTCTGGACGTGACACCGCCTTAGCAGAGGTGCGTCAACTGATGCGCTTCTGCGCAGATGCACGTGAACGCTATGACGCCTGGCGCCTTGTCGCACAGTGCACCGGGTATCCCGTTGAGGTGCTTCAGCAGACAGCGCGTGGCGTGCCGCTCCACGATCCCTGGCTGGGGGGTCGGCGGCAGTGGCATGGCGTGCCCCTGGCGGTGCGGAGGGCGTAGCCATGGCCAATGCCCCCACCTATACCCGGACTGGCACGACCCACAGCTTTGCCTGGGATGACGGCGCCCAGCTCGACGTACGCGCCCCCCACCAGGATCGTACTGGCCGGGAGCGCGCCCATGTTGTTGCCTACGCGGCCCCCGATCGTTTACTCAACCAGGCGGACCTCTATTTGCTCGACGATGGAGCCTGTCACCGGTTTGCGCAGCGATGCGGAGCCCTCGACGGGCAGGTGGACTGGGCGGCGCGGTTGGTGTTTGCCGTCCACCATGTCCACGAGAGTCTCACGCATGCCGAGCACGCCCGCCCGCCGGAGCCCCTCCGGCGGGTGCTGCCCCCCGCCGAGCCGTACCCCATCGACGCCTTGGGGGAGATGCTCGCCCCGATGGCGCGCATCGTGCAGGAGGTCATTCGAGCACCCGATGCGATCTGTGGGCAATCCGTCCTCGCGGCGGGGGCGACGGCGGTGCAAGCGGCCGCGGATGTGCGGATCGACGGGCGACAGTTCCCCTGTTCGGAGTTTTTTGTCACCATCGGGGAAAGTGGGGAGCGCAAAACCGCGACGGATCACTATGCCTTGTGGCCGCACTACCGCCATGAACGGACCCTGTTCGAGCGCTACCAGCCTGCGGTGCAGGACTATCAAAACCACCTTGATGCCTACCGCAAAGCGCGCGAGGAAGCACTCAAGGGCGCTAAAGGTCGCGCAGCCAAGGAGGCCGCCGTGCAGGCACTGGGGCCACCGCCGCGCCCCCCCTGGGAGCCCACCTTGCTCGTCCAGGAGCCGACCTACGAGGGGCTCATCAAGGCTTTTCTGAAAGGCTATCCGGCCATGGGGCTGTTTGCCGATGAAGGTGGACGGCTGATTGGCGGCCACGCGATGAACCCCGATAACATCCTGAAAACCGCCGCTGGCCTCTCGGAGCTGTGGGACGGGAAGCGCATTACCCGGGTGCGGGCCACCGATGAGACGGCTATCCTGTATGGTCGGCGGCTGTCGCTGCACTTGATGGTGCAACCCATTGTGGCGTCGAGCGTCCTCAGCAATCGACTCCTGCAAGGGCAGGGCTTTCTGTCCCGGTGCCTCGTGTGCTGGCCAGCGAGTACCGCAGGCGCCCGGCTAGCCCATCGACCTCTCACAAGATGCGGCTGTCAAGCGCTACACCGCCCGTATGCTGCACATCATGGAAACCCTCCTCCCTGGGGAGACGAACGACGGGGCACAGCCCGAGTGTACCCCCCGTCCCTTGCCGCTCAGTTTGCAGGCCAAACAGCTCTGGGTCACATTTCATAACCATGTGGAATCCCAACTTGGGGACGGCGGACCACTGGCGCCCATTCGCAGCTTTGGCAACAAAGCGGCGGAACATGCCGCGCGGCTCGCGGCGGTGTTGACACTCGTCGATCACCTCGACGCGACCGCCATTGACGCCAAGCACATGCGGGCGGGCATCACGCTCCTGGAGTTTTACTTGACGGAGGCGTTGCGGCTCTTCGACGCGGCGGTGGCCGATCCAGACCTTGTGCTGGCGGAAACGACACTGGCCTGGCTCTAGCAGTATGAGGTAGCGCATCTCGCACAGGTGTACCAGTATGGCCCCAACAGCGTGCGGGACACCAAGACCGCCCGACGCATACTGGCCCTCCTGGAGGAGCACGGATGGCTGCTCCGCGTGG
>CAZPYZ010000583.1:0-3015 GCA_964590215.1 uncultured Dehalococcoidia bacterium
TGCGCCGGTGGTCACGCGTCACTCCTTCAGGCGGGACGCCAAAGACGGTGGACGCCGTGGAGGTGTGGATATCCTCATCGGCCAGGAAGGCGTCCACCAGCCCCTGGTCGCCAGAGAGCTGGGCCAGCACCCGCAGCTCCACCTGGGAGTAGTCGGCGGACATGAGCTTGCAGTCACCCTCGCCCACGAACGCCGTTCGGATGCGACGGCCGAGCTGGGTGCGAATGGGGATGTTTTGCAGGTTGGGATCCTGGCTGGAGATGCGGCCCGTGGCGGCTCCGGTCTGGTTGAAGCTGGTATGGACCCGCCCGGTACGGGGATTCACCAGGCCGGGCAGCGCGTCGATATAGGTGGACTTGAGCTTGGCGAGCTGGCGGTACTCCAGCACGGTCTCCACCACCGGGTGGGCGCCCCGCAGGTTCTCCAGCACCCGCGCGTCGGTCGACCACCCGCTCTTGGTTTTCCTCCCGTGGGGCAGCCGCAGCTCCTCGAAGAGGATCTGGCCCAGTTGTTGGGTGGAGTTGATGTTGAAGTGATGGCCGACGTGGCCGTAGATCTCGGTCTCCAGCTCGGCCATGCGGCCGCCAAGCTCCCGGGCCATGGTGGCCAGCACCTCGGCGTCCATGGCCACGCCCCAGCGCTCCATCTGGACCAGCACGGGCACCAGGGGCATCTCCACGCCGGTGTAGAGGTCCCAGAGCCCTTCCTTCTTAAGGCCGCCCTCCAGGGCTTGGGCGAGGCGGGCGGTGAGGTCGGCGTCGGCGCAGGCGTAAGGGGCGGCCTGGTCGATGGGGACCCGGTCCATGGTCAGCTGTTTGGCGCCGGTGCCGATGAGGTCGCTGATGGGCGTCATCTCGATGCCCAGCTTGTTGAAGGCCAGGGCCTTGAGTCCCAGCGCTTTCTCCCCCAGCAGGAACGCGGCGATCATGGTGTCCGAGACGAGGGGCTCCATCGGAAGGCCGTGCTCGCCCAGGACGATCATGTCGTAGTTGCCGTTGTGGGCGACCTTGGGGAGGTTGGGGTCCGACAGAGGACGGCCGAGGACCTCCCGCACCTGGTCGATGGAGAGGTTCACACCGCCGAGGCCCGGCTGGTGGCCGGTGGGCAGGTAAAAGGCCTCGCCGGGGCCGGGCGAAAGCGAGATGCCCACCAGGTCCGCTTCCATAGGCCGGAGGCTGGTAGTTTCAACATCAACCACGAGGCTCTTCGCCTCGCTCAGGCGCCGGAGCACGTCCTGCAACCCTTCGGCGGTCTGGACGGTAATGTAGCGGCCGTCGGGGAGGGCCTTTGCCTGCACCTCCACGCCCGCAGGCGAGGGTCCGCCTGAAGCGGACTCCCCATTCGTCATCGATAGGCCAAGCTGCACGCCGTGGTTAGGGACCGGCCCCTCCTGCGACGGCAGGCGACCCAGGAGACTGTTGAACTCCAGCTCCCGGAGCAGCCGGACGACCTTGGCGCGGTCGTAGGCCTTCACGTGGGCGGTCTCCAGGTCCAAGCTGATGGGCACGTCCCGGGTGATGGTGGCGAGGCGCTTGCTCCACAGGGCTTGTTCCTGATACTGCCGGAGCAACTCTTGCATTCGTGGCGGCGTCACCTGGCTCAGGTGCTCGTAGATTCCCTCCATGCTCCCGTAAAGCTGGAGCAGCCTGGAGGCCGTCTTGTCGCCGACACCGGGCACCCCGGGAATGTTGTCCGAGGGGTCTCCCTTCAGCCCCTTCCAGTCGGGCACCCGCTCCGGCGGCACCCCGTACCGCTCGAAGACCTTGTTCTCGTCGTAGAGGGTCGCGTCGGTGAGCGCCCTGCTTCCTGGGTAGAGGACCCGGACGCCTGGTTCGACCAGCTGCATGGTGTCGGCGTCCCCAGTGACGATCATCGTCTCCACACCCTGACGGCTGGCCTGCTGGCTCAGCGCACCGAGGACGTCGTCGGCCTCATAGCCGTCGATCTCGTAGAGAGGGATGTTGAAGGCCTCCAACAGCTCCCTGACCCGGCCGAACTGGGGCGCCAGGTCATCGGGCATCTTGGCCCGGCCGGCCTTGTACTCCGCGTACTCTTGGTGACGAAAGGTCGGTACGTGGGTGTCGAAGGCACAGGCGATGTGGGTCGGCTTATAGTCCCCGAGCACCTTCAAGAGCATGCTGGCGAAGCCGAACACGGCGGTGACGGGCTCTCCGGCCTTGGTGGTCAGAGCCACCGCGTTGCGCCCCGCCGCGGCCGCGAAGGCGTGGTAGGCGCGGTGGACGAGGGCGTGGCCGTCAATGAGGACCAGGAGCGGCGTGCTTTCGGCCATAAAAGCTAACTCCCCTCTCCCTCCGGGAGAGGGTCAGGGTGAGGGCAAGCGGGCTGATTATAGCATCGAGGCCTGGCAGGAACCCTGCTGCTGCGGCTATGATGTTGCCCATGGCCCGACCCTCTAAACTCATGTCGGCGAAAGAGGCTATCGCTGAGTTCGTCCACGACGGCGACATCATCTACCTGGGCTTTGGCGCCACCTTCTGCTCCTTTGCCCTGGCCTACGAGATCATCCGCCAGGGAAAGAAGGACCTGGACCTCATCGGCGGGACGCCGCAACCCCAGTTGCAACAGCTGCTGTTCTACAGCGGCGTCTGCACCCGGACCCGCAGCGGGGCCATCACCGGTATCCGGGGCGCCAAGCCGGGCCGGATCTGGGAGATGGCGGAAGAAGGGGCCTTCCAGTTCGAGGACTATAGCAACCTGACCTGCACCCTCATGATGATGGCCGGGGCCCTGGGCATGCCCTTCTTCCCGACCCGTTCCATCCTGGGGACGGACTTCCTCAAAGAGGAGAATATCCACCACAGGCACGGCTACCTGGGAGACGAGAAGTTGCGGGTCATCAGCGATCCCTACACCGGGCGGCCGGTGGTGGCGCTGCCGGCGGTGAAGCCGGGCATCGCGATCTGGCACGCACAGCGCGCCGACGAGTACGGCAACGTGCAGGCCTGGGGGATGTACGCGGACGCTCGCTGGGGGCTGTGGGCAGCGGAGCGGGTG
>CAZPYZ010000584.1:0-3009 GCA_964590215.1 uncultured Dehalococcoidia bacterium
GCCTTCAGGGTCTCCCAACCTGCGACAAGTTTCTCCGTGTTTGATATGAGCCCCCCGAAGGACTACAATCGCCGCCAAGTGGGTACGGCCTTCGGCAGGCCGGCAAAGCATCCATCACAAGGAGCGACCCGATGAAAACCCCTTTGCTTATTGCCGCCGTCGCCCTGACCGCCCTGGCCTGCGCGGCTCCCCAGGCAACGCCCCCGGCCGCGGACGGTCCCCCCAAGTCCGGTGGCGTCTTGAACCTCCGCATCGCCACCGACCCCTTCAGCTTCGATCCGCCCCTGAACGGCAACACCGTTCCCTCCAGCATCAGCCCCGCTTATGAGAGCCTGCTGAGCTTCAAGATCGCCCCCGACGTCAAATACGCCGAGCATGTCCTGGTGCCCGAACTGGCGGAGCGCTGGGAGGTCAGTCCCGATGCCAGGACCTTCACCTTCACCCTGCGAAAGGGGGTCAAGTTCGCCAACCTCCCCCCGGTCCAGGGTCGGGAGTTCACGTCGGCCGACGTCAAATGGACCCTCGAGTACTGGTCCAGGACCGGCGAATTCAGCGACAGGAGGTTCCCCAAGAGCCAGTTCGACTGGATGCTGGAGGGCCTTGAACGCGTCGAGCTGCCCGACCCTCACACCGCCATCGTACGGTTCAAGGAGCCCTTCACCCCCTTCTTGACTTACGTCGGCACCGACGCCCTCCCCATCGTGCCCCGCGAGATCTACGCGCAGGATGGGGACCTGGTGAAGACCCTGGTGGGAACGGGCCCCTTCCAGCTGGACACCCATGCGTCTCAGCGGGGCGCCCGCTGGGTCTGGAAGAAGAACCCTGACTATTGGCGGGCGGGGCGCCCCTACCTGGATGAGGTACGGGCGCTGGTGCTGCCGGACGACGCGTCCGGCATGGCCGCCTTCCAGACCAAACGCCTCGACATGCTGGGCAGCAATAACCAGCCGATCCCTCCCCAGGCCGTGGAAGAGATCAAGCGCGCCAATCCCAACGCCGTCCTCTCCCAGGAGTTGCGGAACCGCCCCACCCACGTGTACATGAACACCGCCGTTGCCCCCTTGAACGACGTCCGGGTCCGTCGGGCCGTTGCTTTCGCCATAGACCGGGACGAGTACCTGCGAGTCCTGGAGGGAGGCAAGGGTGGGTGGGCCCTGGCCGGAGCGCTGTCGGATCTCTTCACCCAGGAAGAAGTGAAGCAGATCCTTCGGCACGACCCCGGGGAGGCCCGGCGGCTGATGCGAGAGGCGGGCGCCGAGGGCGTCGAGCTGGAAGTGATGTTCCCCGCCGACCGGGAGCAGGAGTACGTCACCAACGCCGAGCTGCTCCAGGCCCAGCTCAAGAAAGGCGGGATCAACGCGGTCCTGAAGTCTCTGACCTGGGAGGAGGTCACCAGGCGCCGCCGGGAGAACAAGTTCACCCTCTCCGTCCAGTCCAAGGCGGTCTGGGCCGACCCGGACTCCTACCTCTTCCAGACCTTCCACCCCAAGTCCAGCTCCAACTACGGCGGGGTCAACGATCCCAGGCTCACCGAGATGATCGAGGCGCAGCGGCGCGAGGCGGACCCCGTCAAACGGCAGGCCCTGGTGAAACAGGCGGTGCGCTACATCGCGGACCAGGCCTGGCAGGCCGCCACCATCGTGGAGATGAACTACCAGTTCTGGCACCCGTACGTCAGGGATTTCACCCCCCATGTCGGGCATGGCGGCTGGGGGCAGGTCACCCACACCTGGCTCGAGAAGTAAGCTCGAGGTCGGGCCGGATGTCATTCGGAACGCTTGTCATTGTGTGCCGTTGCGGGCCGGCGTGCTGAACCAACCAGCACCACCGAAGATGCCCTCGGTATGGCTATCCAGGGCTGGAGGGGGCACCGCGCCGATGTCCCCTCTCCCTTTGGGAGAGGGTTAGGGTGAGGGCCGCGACATTTGCATCCCCTTTGATACCGGACACCGGCATGGAACCATTGCGACAAAGGGGGGTGGAGGACCAAAGCCGGCGGGGGCGACGAAGCAACCTGGGGGTGGACCGAAGGATCTCGAAGGGGTGCAGGGTCACAGGGGCCCATCGGGGATAGCGCTCAGTAGTTGAAAGGGGGGCTCGCGCCATTCTGCACCTCAACGCCAATAACTCCATCGGCCCCGTGCTCTGCTTCGGGAGAGACGCGGAGTTCTGGCATCCCTACGTCAGGGGCTACTCCCCAGCTGGGGCGACCCCGGCCGGACCTACATCCCGCCTGCCCGCAATTTCTGGTTGCAGAAGTCAGGGGAGACCCGAGTCATTGGCGAGCATGTCGAGATCGCGGGCTTCGTGTTCGATGATGAAAACGACGCAAAGCACGCAGAGCACGGTGTGACGGTCACGCAACCAAGAAGCGAGCACCCAGGCGCCGGGCCAAGGACATCCCTCCCAGGGACTGCTTAGTGGAGCTTGGCAGCTTGGCAGGCTAGCGTTGTCATTCGGGCTCCCTGGCAGTAGGATTGCACCGCACTAGGGCAAGGAGGACGCCCAGGCTAAGGAGAAGAATGAGCGGCACAATCGAACACAAACAGGTAGAGTTACTGCCGTAGGAAATGAGGAAGTAAGGAAGTGAGGGCTCCCAACCCCCCTTAATTCCTGACTTCCTGACTCCCCCTGGCGGGAGATCGGGAGAGGAGGAGAGAAATGACTCAGGTCGTTAGTTCACCCGTCGCGGCCCACGCGGGCCAGGCCCAGGTATTTTCCTATGACCGCTGGATGGAGGCCCAAGGGATCCCCATCTACAAAGGGTTCTACATCGAAGATACCCGCACCATCGACGTGGCCTGGTGGCCGCTACAGGAACGCCACGTCGCTTTTATCCAACTGGAGGGGATGCAGGGCATCAACGAGACCCGGGTGACCGAGGTCCCTCCAGGCGTCACGACGCCGCCCTTCAAGTTCGGGATGGACGAGGTGGTCTACGTGCTCAAGGGCAACGGACTCACCTCCCTCTGGCGCACCTCCGACGGCGGGGACAAACGCACCTTCGAG
>CAZPYZ010000585.1:0-3002 GCA_964590215.1 uncultured Dehalococcoidia bacterium
ACGCGCTTCGAAGCCGGCGCCTGACCGCCTGCTAGTCGTCGACCACCACCCCGATATGACGGTCGTCGTCGGGCGACTGCCGGCGTCCCTTGGAGAGCGCGATGAACTAGTCGCCCAGGTCGATGAACGCCATGTCCTTGTCGCGACCGCGCAGCTCGAACTCGAACAGGCGCCCGTAGAACTCCAAGTTGTCCTCCGCACTGAGGCGTTCATACAGCCCAGGATGCTCCAGCAGTGCCCCGGTTGCGGCGCGGATCTCGTCCGCTTGGAGCCTGGTGTCGAAGCCGAGCACTCGAGCGTTCCCGGCCGTCGGCTCCAGCAGTCCCAAGAGCAACCGTATAGTCGTGGTCTTGCCGGAGCCGTTTGGGCCAAGGAATCCGAACACCGTCCCCTTCGGCACCTGCAGGCTCAGTCCATCCACGGCCCGGAGCTTGCCGAAGTCCCGCGTTAGCGCCCGCGTTTCGATAGCAAACTCGTTCATGAATGGTAGGCCATTCGCAGCACCAGCGCTGAACCCCATGCAGGCCGGACGGGTGCGGTAGGTCTGGATCCCATGGTAGGGCTCCTTTGTAACATCAAAGTGAAAATTCGGTGAGGATTACGGGATTGGGACCGAACACGCCTCGAGTCGACATAGCATAACGGTCCTCAGCCGCGCTTTTGCGGAGCGGGGTCCATCCCCAGACAGCCAAGTACGAGCCGCATCGCGATTCCAACGGGGCGGCTCGGGATTCCCACCCCTGGAAGAGCGAGGAGCAAAGAGCTAACTGCTAATAGCTATCCGCCAAACGCTGACAGCTACTCCCCCTCGCAAGCGAGGCTGGCCGTATCGACCGCGGAGACCGCTACGCGGCCGTTGGGCCGCTGGAGGTATACCCTCAACAACCACGACCCGCCAGGGACGATGGCTCCGCTGCCCGCCCAGGCCCCTGCCTGCTCCCCTTGGGAAGCCGACACATTGGGGAACTGAGAGGATTGCTCGCTGCCGTCCTCCTTGACCAGAGAATAGGTCACGTCCGACAGCCCGGGGTATCCGGTCCAGGTCGCAGTGCCAGCCATAGAGCACCCCTCCGCCGAGAGCCGCACCGTGAAGTCTGGCCTGGCGGGAGCCGCGCCGGCCCCAGTGATGAGGAGCACCCACGCCCCCGTCGCGCCGCCCACCATCGCACCGAGGATCGCCAGCCTCAGCAGCCGGGCCTGTCGCGAAAAGATAGCCAAACGACTCATGGCGTTCCCCCCCAGTCACGTTACCTCCTAACGTAACTGGGGCGGGTGAACCTGCCATCACGAGCGAGTGAACGCTCGGTAAATGACCCGACCACGCTACGGCCGGGAATTCCGCTCGTCCTAGCCAACAGGGACGCTGTCTCAGGTGCTGCTCTTACTTGATCCCGTAGGGACCGGCCGGCACCACGGCGGCGGGTACCCTTGCCATGACCTTCATCTTCCATCCACGGGCGGTAGAGCCGCAGTTTGGGCATCCGGGACGCCGTTCTATAGGGATACCAGGTGGCTCCTCCACCGCTGAACTGCACCCGCTGCACCAAACTCGTTTCTCCAAGCCTCGTCTCCTTTCGGCATTCCTGTGTGGTACCTCCAAGCTTGAACCCAGCGCCTGACAAAACCCTTGCAAGTGCCTTACGTGCCTGACAGGGCCAATAGCCCCTCTGGACGTGGACTCAAGCATCGAGCCTCCCTTCCAGGCGATGAAAGTCGTCTCGCCTTACTCTCCCCTAACCCTTTCTCTCAAGGGAGAGGGATTGCGGCTTGACGGTTGGGCTTCCGGTTCCCACACGCCTCAGGTTCTGCTAGGATGGACCTTTCCAGAGCAGGTTGGAACCTTCAAGACGGACCCTACGCTGATGCTGACACTCTCGGGTCTCCGCAGCGCCAAGCGTTGCATCGTCATCGGTATCGGCGGCGGCGCTGATATCGTCGGCACCATCCCGACCCTCGATCTCCTGGACCTGTGGGGCGTTGAGTGGATCGCGGGTGGCCTTTCCTGGGAGCGCATCGTGTACGATCCGCTCCCAGGACCAAGGAGGGTCGAGGAACTTCTCGATGCGCGCCCAGTGGCGCCAGGGATCGTACTGGCCGGCCCCGGCACCCGAACCGCCGACGGGGTGACCTTCGCCGAGGCCGGCTTTGCCGCGGCTTGCCGGCGAGACACGCTCTTGCTCGACATCCATGGAGGGGTTCAAGGCGTGGTGAGGGCTCTTTCGGCAGCCGCGGAGGTGCTCCAGGCGGACGCCATCATTGGCGTCGACGTGGGAGGGGACAGCCTGGCGGTGGGGGGTGAGCCGGGACTGCGCAGCCCGCTATGCGACAGTATCATGGTTGCCGCCCTCGCGGGCCTGGCCCAGCGCGGTCCCTGCCTGCTCGGTCTGCTGGGGTATGGGTGTGATGGTGAGCTATCCCAAGGGGAGCTGGATGAACAGGTTGCGACCATTGCTACGCACGGCGGCTATCTGGGCGCATGGGGCATCACTCCCAACGCGCTGCGGCTGCTGGACCGGGTCCTGGAGACGGTCAAAACCGAAGCCTCCCTGGTCCCGGCGAAGGCCGCCCACGGCGTGCTCACCACTACCACTATCAGAGACGAACGGACGGTCCGGATCAATCCGGTGACGACCGTGACCTTCTTCCTGGACCCCGAGGTGGTCTTCCACCACGTGGCACCCCTTGCGCGGCAGGTGAAGGAAAGCGCGTCCTTGGACGAGGCCAATGAGGCCCTTCATGACCTTGGCCTGAGGACCGAGCTGGACCGTGAACGCTGGATGGCGGCGCAGGGCATCAGGGACTATTCCAGGGAGCAGGAGTTCCGCGCCGCCTCACGTTAGCGTGGGCCTTCTTCCGGCATGACATCTCGCCCTTCTTGCCGTTGTAGTGATGGATCTCATAGCAGAGGCAATGCCGTGGCGCCTACGCTCTTTGATCATGAACCTGCTCCCGGGCGGCCCCGGTATCGAACTTCTATCCAACAAGGTGCAATGGCTACGATG
>CAZPYZ010000586.1:0-2976 GCA_964590215.1 uncultured Dehalococcoidia bacterium
AAAGGGCAAAGATAGCCGAGTGCAGTTCGACCATTGCTTCCAGGTATTCTTCCTCCAAGGCATCTTTAGGGAACGAAGGACTCCTCCCATCCGACCCAGGGGCGAGGCCCTTCAGCCTGTCTGCCTTGCGTCGGTGGAGGTCGTTGTAACGCAATTCCAGTTTGGCCACCGCCGCGGGATCGTAGGTAAGGCCAGCGTAGCGTTTTGCCAGCCGGTAGAAACGCTCGTAGTGCCGTGTCACTGCGGCTTCGCTGTGGTCATAGGGTACCCAGGCGATAGCGGCGCGCGTGGCGTGGTAGGCGGCGACCAGCGATACCGGGAGGGGGATGCAAAACTGCTCCTGGCACAGAATCACGAGCACCCGGAGGAGCCTGAACCAACTGCGATCGTAGTAAGCGCGCCAGCCCGCGGCCTCAAGTTGAGCAACGCGGTCGGGATCGAAAGGTGTGCCCCTCCCCAGACCTCTGGAGCGCCTCAAGAAGCTGCCTGCCCCATCTGCCGGCGCACAAGGGGTCCGTGCTCCATCGATGCCAACCTCAGCGAACGCCCCACCGGGCAAACCAGTCCAGCGCGGCCGGGACCCCGAACTCATAGCGCCGCCCCAGGGTGTGGCCGCCCTCCGGGTAGGTGATCAGGTGGGCCGTCTTCCCGAGGCCCGTGAGCAGCCGGTGCATCTCTCGGGAATGCTCCGGCGAGACGCGATCGTCGGCCTCTCCGTGGAGGAGCAGAACGGGCGCGTTGATGAGCTCCGGCCAGAACACGGCCGACCGCTCGCGGTATGCTTCCGCGGCCTCCTCAGGTGTCTTGCCGATAGAAGCCACCAGGGTCGCATCGCGGATGCTGGGACGGTCCTTCATCCAGCGGAACAGGTCGGCGACGCCTCCGACGGTGGCGGCAGCCTTGACCTGATGCGTCTCCGCGAGGGTCTCGTGCTTCAGCACCAGGTGGGTCATCAGGCCCCCTCGGGAAACGCCCATCATGGCGATGCGGTCGCCGTCCACGTAAGGCAGCGACTGCAGCAGGGGAATGAGCGTCTGGACGTCTCGGAGATCAGCCCCGCCGAACTCGTCCCGCCCCTCGCTGCCCGGCCCACCGCGATACTGGGACCCAACCGCCACGTAGCCTGCGTCTACGAAGGCCACGATCTCCTTCCCGGTGAGGGCCGAGTTGTCGCCGCGACCCCCGCGGTTGTAGATCACCGCCGGAAGGGGGCCACGGATCTTGGGCCGCCCCAAGAACCCGGCGATTCGCAGGCCATCGCTCCAGTAGGTGAGTCGAAAGAACTCCGAAGTTTCGGTCTTTGAAAGAGGGCTTAGCTCGAACTTGACCTGGATCATGCGGTAGACTCGTTCCCTGGAAGTATGGAAGGGACTGGAGAGACGTCCATAACCCCCGGCCAACACCGGTCCCAAAGGAGGTTACCATGACCACCGCCTTCACCGGCCTGGAAGAACGGGTCGCCCCCCGCCACACGGTGCTGATGGTCATTGATGTCCAGAATGATTTCTGCCATCAAGACGGCTCACCTGGAAGGCGCGGCGCCGACGTTTCCTTCATCCAGTCCGTCGTGCCCAATATCCAGGCGCTGGTGGACGCGGCCCACCACTACCGAGTCCCGGTGATCTACACCCAGGCGACCCACAACCGGTGGACTAACACCCCGGTGTGGAAGGAGCGATTCGACCCAAGGATGGCCGTCGAGGGTGAAGGTTTTGCGCACTGCCAGGAAGGCTCCTGGGGATGGGAATTCTTTCAGGTGCGACCCACAGAGGAGGATCTCGTCATCCGGAAGCCCCGCCAGAGCGCTTTCTATCAGACCCACCTGGAGATCACGCTGATGGTCCTGGAAGCCAAGACCATCGTGCTCACTGGGGTCGCGACGGGTGGATGCGTGGCGGCGACCGCGAAGGACGCCTCCTATCGCGTTTACTCGACGGTCGTAGTAGAAGACGGTTCGGCCCAAGGCAGCCGTGAGGGCCACCAGCGGGCTATCGAGGGACTTTCCAAGTACTGCCTGATCACGAGCCATGAGGACGTCATCGATGCCTGGGCCCGACAGGGGCCGGCGCCGGTCAGGTGGCATACGAACTATTGAGGCGACTGGTCCCGACACCCCGTATGGGACTCCCTCCGTACCTCGCAACCGCCCTTCTGAAATGGGCAGATGACGCTAGCCAAACGCGGGCATCACCTTCTCAGTGAACAGCCTAAGGTTCTTCGCCGTCAGTTCGTGAGGCATCCCACCGAAGTGGAAACTGCCGGAAACGGCGGTCAAGCCAAGCGTCTCGGTCCAGTAGCTGATGAGGTCGATGCAGTGGGCGGGGTCGCCCGCAATGATGACCCCCTTCTCCAACTGGCTCTTGAAGTCCCTGGGGTCCTGACGGCCGATGCCGCCGGGGTTGCGGGCCGTCGCCACGGACCAGTAGTTCTGCATGAACTGGCTGGCTTCCCGCTCTGCTGCCTCGTCGCTCTTCGCGACATAGATCAAGTACTTGGCCAGGACATCCCTCTTGGCCGGGTCATGGCCGGCGGTCTGCAATGACTTCCGATAGAGGGCCACTGCCTGCTGTAGCACGGCTGGCGGCCCCGCGTTGGGGAGCGTCATCAGGTTGAACCCCTTCTCGCCGGCCCACCAGAAGGTGTCGTCGCTGCGGGAGGCAGCCACCCATATCGGGGGATGGGGGCGCTGCACTGTCCTGGGCAGGACCCGAACGCCGTCGTAGTCGAAGCAGGTCCCGCGGAAGCAGAGCGCCTCATCGGACCATGAGCGCTGTACGACCTCCATTCCCTCCTTCATCCGCGTCAGGCTCTCACGGTAGTCTACCTTGAGGCTATCAAACTCCTGGGGCGTGGAGCCGCGCGCGACGCCGAACTCCAGCCGGCCATTCGAGAGGTTATCCACCATGGCGTAGGACTCCGCGACCTGGATCGGGTTGCGGAGGGACTGCAAGAGCTGGAAACCCGGCTGGGGCGGCT
>CAZPYZ010000587.1:0-2973 GCA_964590215.1 uncultured Dehalococcoidia bacterium
GTTCCACGTCCCGAAGGCCCCCGTTCCGGGCGCAGTCCTGCTCAGCTCATCATCATTGGCCCTTGACGCGAGCCCGAGTTGGCCTTAAAGTACTAGCACAAATGGTCTATCTCCGACCCCTGGCTTAAGGAGTACCCGCGAATGGTGCAAACCGTCGCGCTTCCGGCCGAGACCCTGCACACCCGGGTCATCGCCCGTCGCAAAGACTTCGACACCCTTTTCCAGGGGTTCACCTC
The DNA here is from genome assembly GCA_964590215.1 of uncultured Dehalococcoidia bacterium. Lineage (GTDB taxonomy): Bacteria > Chloroflexota > Dehalococcoidia > SHYD01 > SHYD01 > CAZPYZ01. The sequence continues at coordinate 237 of CAZPYZ010000587.1, forward strand.
ACTGCGGGCCATCTCCTACGTTGCCTCCCCCGACCTCCTGCTCCAGCTTCTTCGAGACCACGGCCTCTCCGAGATCGAGGTGGTGGTCGGGGAGAGCCTCACGGTCGGACGGCCCCTCCATGACCGGCTGCGCCAGGACCTCACCAAGAAGGACCTGGAAACCCTGGACCAACTGGCTGCCCAGGTCGAGCGAGGCGCGGTCCGGATCCTGGTCCCCTCGAGGCCCGTGCATACGAAGCTCTATTTACTCATCGGCGACCGGTCCGTCCGGGTCCTGCAGAGCAGCGCCAACCTGACCCTGACCGCGCAACAAGCCACCAATCAAATGAACTACGCGCTGTGGTTCGACCTGCCGCCAGACCACCCGTGGCTCTCGCAGGTCACCGCGGACTACAACCGGCACCTCGAGATATCTTCTCTGTTCATGGGCGACCTGATGGAGCTCCTGGCAAAAGCGCCGGAGGAGCGGCGAGAGACGTTGGAAGCCTGGCTCAGAGGGACGGTGGCGGAGCCGGACCCCCAGGCCGAGACCCGCTCCCTGTTTCAGAGCATCGCCGCCCACGCACTGGCGGCCGGTCAATCCCAGGAGCGGCACTTCGTGGTGAACCTACCGGCGGCGCCACCGGCGCGACGAGAGGCGGTGCGGCTGCTGGCGCCCCTCGGCCCCGTCATGAATGGCAACCACGCTTCCCTGGACCGTTTGGCCTACGTCCAGTACGTCCAGCAAACGATCAGTGTTCCACTCATGACCGTGGATACGGAACGACGGGAGGTCCGAATCGGCATCGATGGCACCGTCGTGAAGCGCACCGAAAGGCCGGAGAGCCCATCGGACGTCACCCAGGCCCTGGCGGGGGTGGAGTTCTATGTGAACACGGTGGACTGGGGGAAGGCACTGGACAAGCCCTTCGCGAAAGCCAGCATGTTCGAGGCCCTCCTCTACCTCCTGGCGGCGCCCTTCGCCCATGAGCACATGAAAGGGAAAAGAAGCCGCATGGGCCTGGTGGACAAGCGGGGCCCGCGCTTCCTTTACGTCTACGGCGCCAGCCAGAACGGCAAAAGCACGTTCCTGCGCTTTGCGCTCAAGCTGCTCACCGGCCACATCATCGACCCGCTACCGGGCAAGGACTTCGGCAAGCGGAAGGTGGGGGCCGCGGCGCTGACGGGCACTGCGTTCCCGCTGGTCTTCGACGACGTCGACACGGTCCGGAAAAGGGAAGCGTTCGACGACGTCGTGAAGGGCTACTGGGAGGACGAGTGGACCCCGGGGCACGTTGCCCCGCAGATCGTTTTCACGTCCAACGTCGAGCAGCTCCGTGAGGCGGCCAAGACCCGCATCAAACGGGTGGATTTCGACATCCAGTTCGCCGACACGGACCGGCACAAGGAAGAGTTGAACCGGTTGCTGAGGGAGGACAATCCCTTGTTCACCTGGTTTTCTGCCCTCTACTTCGATGGGCTGGAACGGGTGGATCCCGGGGATGAAGAGCTGAGCATCGCCAGACAGACCCTGCGGGCGCTCTATGATTTCTCCGGCCGTCAGGTACCCAGCTTTTTGCCCAACCGCCCTATCGAGGAGCTCTTTGACCACGGCCGGAGAGCATGGAGCGATGTCCTCTTCGGGATCAAGAAGGCGGCCCGGAGGAAGGATGGCGCCCGGCTCTACATCGATTTTCTGCCGGACGTCGAAGCTTCTGAGGTGAACGCCTACCGGACCCAGTTGCCCCAGAACGTGAAGACCACAAAACGAGGCAACACCATCGTGGTGGACAACCCAGACGACTTCGACGCGTGGCTCAACGGCTCGGAGGTCCGTCAGGCGGGCTTCCTCGACCGCGTGAGGGGGCTGTTCCCCTCGCACAAGGGATAGGGATTCCCGGGGCCCGCGTGAGGCACAGTCGAAGCCGCGGGGTGGGACGTGCCTGAGGCGCCTCCTGAGGCTCTCGAAGGGCACGGCGCGTGTGGGCCTGTCTGTCTGGAGGCATTCGCGGTGGCGCCCGGGGATGGTGCGAGACTTGGTGGCGCGACGCTATACCGGCGGATCGAAATAAGGCCTCGGGTCTACCCTCCCACCATACCCGTTCCCGACCGGCTCGCCATTGGGCCAGAGATCGAAGTGGCAATGGGGCCCAAAGGTAAACCCGGTGTCCCCCCTCAACCCGATGGGCTCGCCCGCGGCGACGTGCTGACCCGCGGCGACGTGGACCTCCGACAAGTGACAGTAGCGGGTCCGGCCGAAATCGTGCTGAACGGTGACGGCATTCCCAGCGGTGCCCTGGCCCGCGGCAATCAGGACGTCTCCCTCTGCAGCCGCGCGGCACTCGGCCCCGATCTGGCTCATGAAGTCGATCCCGGGATGTCCTGAGTAGCCAAGGGGGGCGTACAAGGGTGGGTTTCCCCCGAAGGGATTGTCCTCATTGAAGGCGGCGTCCACGGGGGGCAGCAGGGTGAAGGACAGATCCGGGACGGGGGCAGGCGGTCCCGGGGCCCATTCCTCTTCCAGGGCCCCTGCGACCGCGTTCAGCTCGAGGGCCCCCTGCCTGCGCCGGCCGGAGCTCATGCGCGCCCTCCCCATCTCCGTGGCCCACCCTCGGGTCACGTCGATGGTGTTTTGCTGGTCCGGCGTCGGGGCGGGCCCCCATTCTTGTTCCAGCACTTCGACCACCGCGTGCAGCTCCCGGGCGCCCTGTCTCCGCCGGGCATTCGTCATACGAACCTGGGCCATCTCCGAAGCCCA